>CAKAPZ010000007.1 GCA_916720015.1 uncultured Atopobium sp.
CTGGAGTTTCTGGTGCCTCCTGCGCGATTCGAACGCGCGACCTGCGGTTTAGAAGACCGACGCTCTATCCAGCTGAGCTAAGGAGACATATAGCGTCGTTCATTATAGCAATAAGGACTGCAAATACGTTGCGCCATCAAAGATTTTCTTATCAGAAGAATGACAAAGGAAAAGAAAAGTGGCTACACTAAAAGCAGCTACACTGGTTATAGGCTTACGTGAATGGAGACACAATGTCTTACGATTTTGAATCCCGCGTTGATCGTGCTGGTACTGGTTCTAGAAAATGGAACGTCATGTATGACGTTAATCCTGATGTAGCTCCTGGTATTCCACCTTTTTCTGTTGCTGATATGGAGTATCACACAGCCCCAGAGATTGTCGAGGGCCTCAAGGAATACATCAATGACGCAATCCTTGGCTATTCCGTGCCAACCAATCAGATGAAGCAGGCTGTGTGCAAGTGGATGAAGACCCGCCACAACTGGGATATAAAACCAGAGTGGCTGCTCAACTCTTCAGGCGTGGTGCCTGCGCTCTTTGCATCTGTTGCCGAGTTCACCCAGCCAGACGAGGGTGTCATCCTGTTTACTCCTGTCTATCATCCGTTCTATATGGCAGTTGAGGAGAATAACCGTGCGCTGGTAGAGTGCCCGCTTATCCTCTCAGAGGGACCGCACTACGACATTGACTTTGAGCTGTTTGAGAAGCTGGCCGCCGAGCCAAAGAACACCATGGTCATCCTGTGTTCACCCCACAATCCAAGCGGTCGCGTGTGGACCAGAGAGGAGCTCGCACGCATCGCAGAGATTGCGGTTATGCACAACCTCATCGTGGTTGCAGACGAAATCCACCACGACCTCATCATGTCCGGATTCACTCATACCGTCTTTGAGACGCTTTCGGATGAGGTGGCAGCGCGTACCATTACCTGTACGTCTCCATCAAAGAGTTTCAACCTGGCTGGCACGCAGTTCAGCAACATCATCGTGAGTAATCCAGAACTGCGCAGCCGCCTCGAGAAGCGCCTGCAGGCCCGAGAGACCACCTCATGCAATCCAATCAGCTTCAAGGCCTGTGAGCTGGCTTATAGCAAGGGTGGGGCATGGCTGGACGCATGCATCAAGGCTGTTGACGATAACCAGAAGTTGGTCCTGGACTTCTTCGCCACCAAGCACCCTCGGGTGAAGCTTGCACCAATCACGGGAACCTACCTCCAGTGGCTCGACTTCAGGGACCTTGGCCTTACCCCAGAAGAGCTCGACCACCTGTTGCAGTTTGAGGCCCAGATTTTCTTCACCGACGGCGTCTTTTTTGGCGAGGCTGCCCAGGGTTTCAAGCGTTGGAATTTGGCAGCTCCTCGTGTCGAGATTGAAGAAGCGCTGGATCGCCTGGATACAGCACTTACGGCTCACGGTTTCTAGACACAGTCTGCGGCTTTAAGCGGACTGATTGCGGTTTCTTGACACCGCGCCACTGCCATACCGCCATATACCTGCTCGTATAGTGCATGAAATCACTTGCGGAGAAGCTCGTTCTTCTCCGCATTTTGTTTGGCGAGAAACCCGTTGCACCGGCAGATTTTTAAGAAAATCAAAAAAGAGTTTGAAAAATCTGCGTTTCTCGCTTGCATCTTTTTCTGATTCTGTAATAATGATTTAGCTGCGTTTCATGAGGTGGCCAAATGGTGGGAGTAGCTCAGTTGGCAGAGCGACGGACTGTGGCTCCGTAGGTCGAGGGTTCGAGCCCCTTTTCCCACCCCATTCGAAACGTTAATTGGATCGTTAGCTCAGCTGGTAGAGCAGGGGACTCTTAATCCCAAGGTCCAGGGTTCGAACCCCTGACGATCCACCATTTGAATTTCAAACCCCGGCTTGCGTCGGGGTTTTTATTTTTTGTGAGTCGCTAGATTCTAATTGTTTGTTGAGAGCGATTGCGTCATACTGAAGTCTCCATGATTTTATTGTAGTTCGGAGGACTCGCCGTGATTTACACAATGACGCTTAATCCCGCGCTTGACTATGTCATGCATCCAAACACATTGGACATGGGCTTTACTAACCGTTCCTCCTCAGAAGAGTTGCACTGCGGTGGTAATGGTATTAACGTCTCCACGCTCTTAAATGAGCTTGATAAAGTCACCGTTGCCATGGGTATTGTTGGTGGCTTTACTGGTGAATACCTGCTCAGTGACCTGCAGCGTCAGGGAATTCCAAGTAACTTCGTCAAGCTGGATTCTGGCTTTACTCGTATTAATGTCAAGCTTAACGGCATTGTTATGACCATGGTCAACGGCAATGGTCCACGCATTCCAGAGAAAAAGGTTGATGAGCTGCTGGAGCGCATGGACGTTGTTGGTGCAGGTGACACCCTGGTTCTTACGGGATCTATTCCAAGCTCACTTCCAGAGGATATCTATACTCGCCTTATGGCTCAGCTTGCAGGTCGCGGCATCCAGTTTGTTGTCGATGCCCCTGGTCAGCTGCTTATGGAGGCTATCAAGGCTCAGCCATTCCTGATCAAACCTAACAACCACGAGGTTGGCCGTATCTTTGATGCCAATCCAGAGACCCCAGAAGAGTGCATTCCATTTGCAAAGAAGCTCCAGGATGGCGGCGCTCGCAACGTTATCGTTTCTTGTGGTGGCGCAGGTTCTCTGCTTCTGGACGAGTACGGAACTGAGCACATTGTTCCAACCGCTAAGATTCGCCTGGTTAACGCAACCGGCGCTGGTGACTCCATGGTCGCAGGCTTCCTTGCAAAGACCACCGCTGGCTACGATTACGACACCGCGCTTATTTACGCTTCAGCTTGCGGTACTGCAACTGCAGCAAGTCGAGGAATCGCAAAGCGCGCAACCATTGATCGCGTTGTCACCGCTCTTTACAAGAAGATGGGCCGAGAAATGCCCGCCTCTATCGCAGAAGAGATTCAGCTTGCTCGCCAGAAAGAGGAGAGCCGCGAGGGCAAGTCTTCTTGGCTTGCAGATTCTGAGTAGTAATCGCAGCTAGAACGCATAGTTCTTTTGGCGAGAAACCCTCAGATGGTGCACTTTCGCCGCGCAAGAAATACTGAACGCTTTTACTATTGTGAACGTACAAACACTTGGCAAGAAAGATTCTCTTGCCAAGTGTTTTTTATTGAAATTTATTTAAAGATACTCACAACGTAACAGGTCAAAAAAATGTTACCCTGTAAAAAGACAGGTTTGTTTCTGCGACTGTTGTCCTGTGTGGATAGGCTTGCAGAACGTTATACACCGCTAAACGGACAATGATAGGAGCATGTATGTTTGAGGGAGTCAATGCATCCAACGGAATCGGCATCGGTACTGCTCAGGTTGCCGTAGATCCAGACCTCACTTTTACTCCGCACACTGTTGAAGACACTGCTGCAGAGAAGGCTCGTTACGCAGAGGCTGTAACTAAGTTCATTGCACAGACTAACGCACAGATTGAGCACATGACCAAGACAGTGGGCGAGGAAGCAGCTGCTATTATGGGTGCCCATATTGAGTTTGCTGAGGATGAGGGCATCAAAGAGGCTGTTAACGGTGCTATTGATGGCGGAACCTGCGTTGAGCAGGCTGTAAGCGACGCCTACGACATGTACTACAACATGTTCCTTGGCATGGAGGATGAGCTCTTCCGTGAGCGCGCAGCAGATGTTGCTGACGTCAAGACTGGTCTTCTCGCTGACCTGCTTGGCAAAGAGGTTGTTGACCTCTCCACACTTCCAGAGAACTCCGTCATTGTCTGCCATGAGCTGACTCCTTCAATGACTGCAGACATCGATAAGGACCACGTTGCAGGTATTGTTACCGAGACTGGTGGTCGTACTTCTCACTCCGCAATCATCGCTCGTGCTCTTGAGATTCCTGCAGTTCTTTCTGTTCCTAACATCACTTCTGAGGTTGCAACTGGCAATGCTATTGTTGTCGACGGCACTAACGGTAAGGTTGTTGTCAATCCTTCCGAGACTGAGCTTGCTGAGTACAAGGCTCAGGCTGAGGCTTATGCTGCAGAGAAGGCTGCTCTTGAGGCTTATCGCGGCAAGGAGACCGTAACTGCTGACGGCATCAAGGTTCTGCTTGTTGCTAACATCGGCAACCCAGATGACGCTAACGGCGCAGTTGATGCTGACGCTGAGGGCATTGGTCTTTTCCGCTCCGAGTTCCTGTTCATGGATGCAAAGGAGCTTCCAAGCGAGGAGGAGCAGTTTGCTGCTTACCAGAAGGTTGCTCTTCGCATGAAGGATAAGCCAGTCATTATTCGTACGCTTGATGTCGGTGGCGATAAGGAGATTCCTTACCTCAACATGAAGGCTGAGGAGAACCCATTCATGGGCTTCCGCGCTATCCGTTACTGTCTCAACAATGCTGAGCAGTACAAGGTTCAGCTCCGCGCTCTTCTCCGCGCATCCGCATTTGGCGACATTAAGATTATGCTTCCTCTTGTTACTACCGTCGATGAGGTCCGCCAGGCAAAGGCTCTTGTTGAGGAGTGCAAGCGTGAACTTGACGCTGAGGGCGTAGCTTACAACAAGGACATCGAGGTCGGCACCATGATCGAGACTCCATCTGCATCCCTGATTGCAGACAAGCTGGCTCGTGAGTGCGACTTCTTCTCCATTGGCACCAACGACCTTATTGGCTACACCATGTGCGCTGACCGCGGTAATGACCGCGTTGCCTACCTCTACGAGGTCTACCAGCCATCCGTCCTCCGTTCCCTCAAGTACCTCATTGGCGAGGGCAACAAAGAGAAGATCATGGTTGGCATGTGCGGCGAGGCAGCTGCAGATCCACTGCTCATTCCAGTCCTGCTTTCCTTTGGTCTGGACGAGTTCTCCGTTTCTGCACCATCTGTCCTGCGCACCCGCAAGACCATTGCTGCTTGGACAAAGGCTGAGGCAGACGAGCTCACCGCTCGCGTCATGGAGCTTGATACCGCAGCTGAGGTTAAGGCTCTGCTTGAGCGTGAAGCTCGCTAGTCTTAGCTTACACGATACAAATTCAGGGGCATCTGCGCTGGCGGGTGCCCCTGTTTCTTTAACGTTAGACCTTCTGGCGAGAAGAAGCGATCGCTAGAAGACCGCTGACGAGAAGACCGATGGCGAGAAAACCGATCTTCTCGCTACATGACACGACGTGTTGCGCTCGTCATCACCCGTGAGCCACGTGGTGCGCTAGGGAACAATCACGGAAAGCGCGGCGGGAATTACCTCAATGTCAAACTGTTCTGCAAAAGGGAGCTCTTCTCCGTCTACCTGAATAGGGACAGGCTTGTGGAAAGTTACTACTGCTTGCTTGAGGTGACGCTCCTTAATGATGTGGGAGGTGACGTGCTTGCCAGCCCTTGCCAGGCCAAACAGAGCCAGCAGGTGCGGGATGTTGGGCACCTTGGTGTTGTAGCAGACGGTAAGAAGCCCATCGTCTGGCTGGGCGTGCGGACAGACCTTAAAGCCACCGCCATACGTAGGACCAATCTGGAAGGCCATGATAAGCGCTTGAAGATCAATGCTCTTCTCGCCATCAAACGAGACAGTGCAGGGGTAGCCCTTGCTACCAGCAGCCATAAACTTGAGTCCCGAGGTCAAGAAGAGTGCTTCGCCTTCAGTTGACGAGTTGTTTGCGCGGCGCTTTGTGGTATCGGCTGCAATAGCCGCATCAAGTCCAAACGACATGGTCTCCATGAAGTAGGCGTCGTTGATGCGACCAATTTCTAGCTGCTTAACTTTGCCGCGAACCAGCTGTGCAAAAGCGCCTTCTGGATCGTTGATCTTCATGCCAAGCGTGCGTGCATAATCGTTTCCGGAACCCATAGGAATAATGCCAAGTGCTGGACGAACCTCTGGCGATAAGGTCATGAGGCCGTTGACCACCTCGTGGATGACGCCGTCTCCTCCAAGTGCGACAACTGTATCAAAATCTGCAGCTTCTGCAGCCATGACACGAGCGTCTCCCATAGCTGTAGTGAGTTTGAGCTCATATCCGTCAGTCGCTGCTGAATAGCTGGTCAAAAAGTGACGAGCAAACTCTGCGCCTGCAGCGCCCTTACCACTATGAGCAGCAGGATTAGCTATGATAAGTGTGCGTCCAAGAGGGGATTGAGACATTTTGCACCATTTCTATTAGGACTGCAAAGCAGCGTTCTTACTAAAGGCCGCCAAGTAGCACTGTTTCTAAATAGTTTTGTCACCACATGTACAAACAAAATAGTGGAGAAAACAGTTCAACAACGTTTCAAGTTTAAACGGCTTTGTCTGTCTGTGCTAGGATAAACCATACAGAAATCGGTAGAAAAGGGTAGCGCGTGAGCGAGTCTTCAACACAAACCAATAATGCGCAGGATGCAAGTATAGTTTCTGCAAATACAAATGGTGCAAGTGCAAGTCTTGTAGCTGTTTCTGCTCGAGATGCATGGTATCCAACACACCAGCGCGATCGGTTCATTTTGCGTCAGCTGGTAAGCAAAGACTTTAAGCTTAAGTATCGTCGTTCTGTCCTGGGCGTTGTGTG
Organism: uncultured Atopobium sp.; assembly: GCA_916720015.1. Taxonomy (GTDB): domain Bacteria; phylum Actinomycetota; class Coriobacteriia; order Coriobacteriales; family Atopobiaceae; genus Lancefieldella. The sequence continues at coordinate 6,521 of CAKAPZ010000007.1, forward strand.
GTCGGTTTTGAACCCACTTTTGATGATGACCGTTATGGCGGTTGTCTTTTCTACCTTTTTGGGCAACCGTGCCGAAGATGTTGTGAACTATCCTCTGTATCTTATTCTTGGTAATACGGCATTTCAGCTGATGAACGATGCAACAACTATGGGAATGCGCTCAATTATTGATGCATCCAGCCTGCTTAAAAAAGTCCGCATCAACCGCGTTGTATTCCCTGTTCAGAAAGTACTTTTTGCGGTTGTAAACTATCTTTTCTCGCTCATAGCTGTTGGCATTGTCATGCTTGTCTTCCGCATCCCGCTCACAATTTATGCCCTGCTCACACCTGTAGCTTTGCTACTTTTAGCTTGTTTCTGTATTGGTCTTGCAATGCTTCTCTCGGCCCTTGCGGTCTTCTTTAGAGATGTTATTCACCTGTGGAGTGTTGTGACTACGGCCTGGATGTATGGTACGCCTCTGTTCTACTCCGTTAATATCATGTCGCCTTGGATGCTTCAGATCGAGCGTTTTAATCCAATGTTCCACTTTGTAACGTTTATTAGAGACTGTCTTCTTTTCCAGAAATTCCCTGCAACAAGCACCATTTTAGGTTGCCTTGTTTCTGCAGTTCTTGCCCTAGTTATTGGCTACACCGTCTTCCACAAACTAGAGAAGAAATTTATTCTGCACATTTAACGCCAGGCTATCTCTTTGAAATAACTTTATAGCAGAACGTTTCTGGGTGGCTGCGAGTTTGCGTAAAGCCAAACATAACGCCTCTCGAGTTAAACGAATGGCTCTCTACCACCGCTACGCAATTAAAATCTCCAAGCTCTAAATGTTGCTGGTCTTCTTCAGTTGCCAGCTCAACACTGATGGTTCTTTTGCTCTTTAGAATTTTCATGTGAAGCGTGTTCTCTAAATACGCAAAAATCGAGGTTGCCGCATCGTCTTTGCCTAAATTTCCCACTGCGGATGCCAAGAGATAATCGTTATCTATTTGGCGAGAAGATCCGTTGAGTTTGCGGATTCGAACAATGTGAATAAGTTCTTCTCCCGCCCTAAAACCAGTTTGATGAGAAATGTCATCTGTGCATGGTACATGCTCAAAGACAATGACATCCGTATCAGGTATAAGATGATTTCTATGGGCATATTCTTGAAAGGACTCAAGTCCTTCTAGTGAGCCAATAACTTCACTTGGTTTTTTCTGCCATATGACACGCACGCCCCTGCCATGAATTGGTTGAAGGAGCGCTTCATCCGATAGGAGAGTAAGTGCTCGTCGAACAGTGTTTCTTGAGCAAGAATATGTTTTGGTCAGCTCCATCTCGGTGGGTAAAAAAGACTCATAGGCGTAGGTACCGTCTAAGATTTTATTTTTCAAATCCTGATAAATCGTATCGAATCGTGCACTTGGCATAGTATTTCCTTAACAGGCTGCTGAAGTTCAAAGTTACGTGTTCAAACTACCCTTGATTAGATAGTAGCTTTATAAAAATGAAACAAACATAAAATGGTTCCTTTCATACCATTTACCGACAATTTCATACCGTTCGGAAGTGAGTTGTTTAAACAACTTGATACTACAAATATACTTTTCTTTGTAGACGTAAGCAAAATTGTTTTGACAGTGTGTCAAAGCATGGCTTATGAAAATCATGAGAAGAGACGTCAACCTAGCAAAGGGTTAGGAGCGCTCTCTAAGGAGGAGTCTTATGTCTGGTATCAATCGTAGGCAGTTTGTCACCTTAAGTGCGTCAGCTCTTTGCTCACTGGGTCTTGTTGCTTGTGGCGGAAATAACCCCTCAAAGAAGGGAGATTCTGATTCAGCAAAAGGCTCAGTTTATTTTCTAAACTTCAAGCCTGAGTCTGATCAGCAGTGGAAAGATCTTGCAGCTAAGTATACTGAGGAAACTAAGGTTCCTGTAAAGGTAGTAACTGCTGCTTCTGATACTTATGCACAGACATTCCAGTCTGAGATTAACAAGGATGCTTCTGTAGCACCAACACTGTTCCAGACAAATGGTCCTTCTGGTCTTATTGGCGTAAAGGACTACTGCATTGACCTTAAGGGTGCCAAGATCCTGGATGAGCTCACCAATGATGCTCTTAAGCTTCAGGAGGATGGCGTTGTCTACGGTGTTGACTACGTAGAGGAAGACTACGGCATTATCTACAACAAGAAGCTGCTTGAGAAGGCAGGTTATAAGGGAGACGATATCAAGGACTTTGCTTCCCTAAAGAAGATTGCTGAAGATATTCAGGCTCGCAAGGCAGAGCTTGGAGTAAAGGGCGCATTCACCAGCGCTGGCCTTGATTCCAGTTCTGACTGGCGCTTTACCACACACCTTGCAAACCTTCCTCTGTACTATGAGTTCAAGGATACTGGTGATCCAGAGGCTAAAGAGATCAAGGGAACCTATCTTCCTAACTACAAGCAGATTTTTGACCTCTATATCAACAACGCTACATGCAGTCCAACTGAGCTTTCTGGCAAGACTGGCGATGACGCTGTTGCAGAGTTTGTTAACGGTGAAGCAGTCTTCTACCAGAATGGTACCTGGGCATACAATGACATCAAGAAGCTTGGCGACGATGCCCTTGGTATGATTCCAATTTACATTGGCGTTAAGGGTGAAGAGAAGCAGGGTATGTGCTCTGGCGGCGAGAACTATTGGTGCGTAAGCTCCAAGGCAGACGACGCTTCCCAGAAGGCAACGCTTGACTTTATCTATTGGTGCGTAACTTCTGATACCGCTACCACTGCAATTGCTGAGGAAATGGGCTTCACCATTCCATTCAAGAACGCAAAGGCAACTAAGAACGCCCTTGCAAACATTGCAGCTGAGTATGCAAAGAAGGGCAATGAGCCCGTGGCTTGGGACTTCATTTACATTCCTTCTCAGGAGTGGAAGAACAACCTCTCCAGTGCGCTTAAGGGCTATGCAGCAGGAACAGAGGGCTGGGATGCTGTTAAGTCCGCATTCGTTGATGGTTGGAAGACTGAGAAAGAGGCTAACGCATAGTAGTCCTTCTAGTAATACTTTGATTGGTGAGAGACGAGAAGAGAGATCTCTCTTCTCGTCTCTTGTTATTGGAGGGTATCTCTATGGCTAAGATGTTGAAGCGGTGGTGGCCATTATTTGTTCTGCCCACAGCGCTCTCTTTTTTGTTTGGCTTTATGATCCCGTTTGTTCAGGGATTCTATCTTTCATTTTGTAAATTTATTACCATCAGTGATGCTAAACCAGTTGGTCTAGATAACTATGTAGCAGCTTTTTCTGACCCACAGTTTGCTCATGCTTTTTGGTACACCGCATTATTTGCGCTTGTCTCAACAGTTCTTATTAACGTGTTGGCGCTTGCAATTGCACTCGCTTTAACTCGCAAGAATCTTAAGGGCACCAATTCATTTAGGACTGTCTTTTTTATGCCAAACCTTATCGGTGGCATTGTTTTGGGTTACATCTGGAATATTTTGATTAACTGTGTGCTCTCTATTGTGGGCGAGCAGCTTCTTGCGCTTAATAGCATTGCTGGATTCTGGGGAATGATTTTCCTTACCCTTTGGCAGCAGGTTGGTTACATGATGATTATTTATATTGCCGGCCTGCAGTCTATTCCAAGTGACTATCTTGAAGCAGCGCGAGTTGATGGAGCAAATGCTTGGCAGACACTTTGGAAGGTAAAAATTCCAAACTTAATGTCCACTATTACCATTTGTCTTTTCTTGACAGTAACAAATGGCTTTAAATTATTTGATCAGAACCTGGCACTTACTGCAGGTGAGCCTAAGCATGCAACCGAAATGCTTGCTCTTAATATTTACAATACCTTCTACGCTCGACAGGGAGCAAAGTGGATGGGTATCGGCCAGGCTAAAGCTGTTATTTTCTGCATTCTAGTTATTTGTATTGTCATGATTCAGCTGAGAGCCACCAGGTCAAGGGAGGTGCAGCAATAATGAAGCGCGATCAAATCATTAATAAAATTCTTGCTGTATTCTTTACCGTTCTTTCTCTTGCATGGATTTATCCAATGGTTATGATCTTGATGAATTCATTCAAGGAAGAAACAACCATTACTACATCTACGGCATTTGATTTTGTTACATCAGAGAACTCTGCAGGTTTTGCTAACTACATTGCCGCTTTAGAGAAGCAAGGTTTCTTAGCAGCCTTTGGATATTCTCTAGTAATTACCATCACATCTGTTGCACTGATTTTGGTGTGCTGCTCAATGTGTGCATGGTTTATTGTCCGTGTAAAAAATCGCATTAGCAACATTTTGTACTACCTGTTTGTTTTCTCGATGGTAGTGCCTTTCCAGATGCTTATGTTTACGCTGTCCAATATGGCAAATACGCTTGGATTTAATACTCCTTTCAATATTTGCTTTATTTATTTGGGCTTTGGCGCTGGTCTAGCAGTATTTATGTTTGCTGGATTTGTTAAGACCATTCCACTTGAGATTGAAGAAGCTGCAACTATTGATGGTTGCAACCCACTTCAGACGTTCTTCCATGTTGTTTTGCCTATTATGAAGCCAACGTATATTTCTGTTGGTATTCTCGAAACCATGTGGGTCTGGAATGACTATTTGCTTCCATACCTCGTACTGGATAGGACTAAATACCAAACTATTCCAATTTTGATTCAGTACTTTAGAGGTGGATATGGAAAAGTAGAGATGGGTCCAATGTTTGCCTGCATCATGATGGTTATTATCCCCATTGTCATTATGTATTTGCTGTGCCAGCGCTACATCATCAATGGTGTCATTTCTGGTGCGGTAAAAGGCTAAATCTCAATGTATTGCAGCAGACTATAGGCATTTCTGAAAGGTTTTATCATGGCAGAAATCGTTTTAAAGAATATAAAAAAGATTTATCCAAATGAGAAAAAGCGCAAGTCTTTCTTTGGTAAGAAAACTGAACAGAAAAAGAGCAACCTTGAGGTAACTGAAGAAGGCGTTGTTGCTGTTCAGGATTTTAATCTCACTATTAAAGAGCACGAGTTTGTGGTGCTTGTTGGTCCTTCAGGTTGTGGAAAATCTACTACGCTGCGTATGATTGCAGGTCTAGAAGATATTTCTGCTGGTGAGCTTTATATTGACGGAAAGCTGGTCAATGACGTTGCTCCAAAAGACCGTGACATTGCAATGGTCTTCCAAAGCTATGCGCTGTATCCAAATATGACCGTCTACGACAACATGGCGTTTACCCTTAAGCTTAAGAAGGTTGATCCTCAAGTCATTGACGAGAAGGTCCGTGCAGCTGCAGAAACACTGGGCATTACGGCATATCTTGATCGTAAGCCAAAGGCGCTTTCTGGTGGTCAGCGTCAGCGTGTTGCAATTGGTCGCGCGATTGTCCGTGATCCAAAAGTCTTCTTGATGGACGAGCCACTCTCAAACCTTGATGCAAAGCTAAGAAATCAGATGCGTACAGAGATCATTAAGCTTCGTCAAAAGGTCAATGGAACTTTTGTCTATGTTACACACGACCAAACAGAGGCTATGACCTTGGGTGATCGTATTGTCATTATGAAAGATGGCTTTGTTCAGCAAATTGGAACTCCTCAAGAAGTGTTCAATAGGCCCGCAAACCTCTTTGTTGCTGGATTTATTGGCATGCCACAAATGAATTTCTTTGACGCACATCTTATCCGCGTGGACAATGAGTTCCATGTAGAGACAGAAAGCATGTCATTTGATATTTCTCCTGAGATGGCCAATCTGTTAGCACAGTCTTGGGTAGCTGCCCCTGCAACAGATGTTATTGTTGGCATTAGACCAGAGCAGATTTATCTGACTGAGCCAAATGAAATTGGCGCCTTCAAGGGCAATCTTGAAGTAAGTGAGCTTATGGGTTCCACAGTTCACCTTCATGTTCATACTGATGACGGCAACTTTGTTCTTATCGTTCCTGCAACTGAGCTTGCAAAACGAAACCTCAACATTGGCGACCAGGTATGGTTTAAATTTGAAGATAACGCCGTTCATCTCTTTGATAAGAACACGCAAGATAATCTAGTTAAGTATTAAAGCTTTGTACTGGCTTATCTTGAAAGAGATAAGCCAGTACTCTTTTTGCGAAAGAGGCAACTATGGGACGAGCAAGCGGAGTACTTTTGGCCGTTTCTTCTCTTCCAAATTCATATGGGATTGGCACGTTTGGCAAAGAAGCCTACGATTTTATCGATTTTCTCGTCAGAACTGAACAAAGGTATTGGCAGGTCTTACCTCTTACTACTACAAGTTATGGAGACTCTCCTTACCAGTCGTTTTCTGCAGCAGCAGGAAGTCCTTACTATATTGATCTAAAAGACCTTGAAAAACTTGGATATTTGAAGTCAGATGACTTTGAAGATGTTTCTTTTGGAACTAGTAAAACTTGCATTGATTATGGTGCGCTTTTTGTAAATCATCGTTGCTTGCTTAATCGTGCTTTTGATAGGTTTGTGCAAGATGTACCTGCTGATTTTGAGAAGTTCTGCCACGATCAGGCAGAGTGGCTTGATCCTTACGCGGAGTTCATGTCTTTGAAGGAAGAGTTTGGTCATAAAGCCTACTGGGAGTGGCCAAAACAATACCAGCAAAGAAATGAAACAACTGCACAAGAGATTAAGAAACTGCAAAAGTCAGTTTTGTATCACAAGATGACTCAGTATTTCTTCTTTACTCAATGGGCAAAAGTTAAGGCTTATGCCAATAAAAGGGGAGTACTTATAATCGGTGACCTTCCCATTTATGTCTCGCGCGATTCTGTTGAGATGTGGGCACAGCCAGAACTGTTTAAAACGGATGAGACAGGACGGCCTATTACGGTTGCGGGTACTCCTCCCGATCAATTTTCTTCTACCGGTCAATATTGGGGAAACCCCATTTATAACTGGGAGTATATGAAAAAATCGCACTACGCATGGTGGGTTTGGCGAGTACAGACAAATCTTGAGATGTTTGATGTGCTTCGAATCGATCATTTTAGAGGCTTTGAAGCATACTGGGAGATTCCTTACGGAGCTGCAAATGCCACAGAAGGCAAATGGACTAAAGGTCCAGATATGGAGCTGTTTGAGGAGCTAGAGAAACAGCTTGGAAAGCTTCCAATCATCGCAGAGGACCTAGGTCTGATTACACCAGAGCTTATTGTCATGCGAGAAAAAACTGGTTTCCCAGGAATGAAAATCTTGCAATACGGATTTGACGGAAAGCATGATTCAAGAGACCTTCCTCACAACTACACTGCAAATACCATTGCATATGTAGGAACACATGACAATCCAACGGCTCGTGGTTGGTACGAGACACAGGCTACTGATAGAGAGCGTGAGCAGGCAGATATCTACCTGCATCGCTCAAAAGATGAGCCAATTGGTGAGGCGCTTTCGCGTGGAATTGCAGCTTCTGTGAGCGACACTTGTATTCACACCATGCAAGATCTTCTCGGCTTAGATGATTCTGCACGCATGAATATTCCGGCCACTGTTGGCGGTAACTGGTGTTGGCGTATGAAGCAAGGGGCTATCACGCGTCACACAGAAGAATTCTTAAGAACTATCACTGAGATGTACTTCAGGGTGTACAAAGAGGAGAAGTAATGAACTTAGACACCTTATCTCTTCAACAATTTGGTCAGCCACTGTCTGAAATTACTGACAGTCAGGTTTTTGAATTACTGCTTCAGGTGGTTAAGAGTAAGTCGGACACTCTTCCGTTAAACAATGGTAAGAAGAGGCTTTACTACATCTCTGCAGAGTTTTTGATTGGAAAGCTGCTCTCAAATAACCTCATTAATCTGGGAATTTATAACGAGGTAAAAGAGCAACTTTCTAAAGCAGGTCATTCGCTCGAAGACATCGAAGAGCTTGAAGTTGAGCCTTCGCTTGGAAATGGTGGCCTTGGTCGATTGGCAGCATGCTTTATCGATTCTATGTCAACTCTTGGCCTGCCAGGCGATGGTGTGGGTCTTAAGTATCATTTTGGCCTTTTCCATCAGAAGTTTTTAGACAGACAGCAAACCACTGTTCCAGACGCTTGGCTTTCTGATGACAGGTGGCTTGAAGATGAGAAGACGTCATTTACCGTGGAATTTGGGGATTTCTCGGTGACGTCTGAGCTCTATTCCATTGACGTTTTGGGATATGACCGAACAAAGAAAAACAGACTTCGCTTGTTTGACTTGCAAAGCATTGATGACTCATTAGTTTCTGATGACGCTATTGATTTTGATAAGACTGCATTAAAAAAGAATTTAACGCTCTTTTTGTATCCCGATGATTCTGATGAAGATGGCCAGCTTCTTCGCGTTTATCAGCAATATTTTATGGTTTCTAATGCTGCACAACTGATTCTTAAAGAGGCGGTTGATCGTGGTAGCAATATTCATGACCTTGCTGACTATGTTGTGATTCAGATTAACGACACGCACCCAACAATGGTAATTCCAGAGCTTATTCGTATCTTGACCGAGAAATACGAAATCTCGTTTGAAGAGTCTGTAGACATTGTTTCTTCACTGGTCGCGTACACAAATCATACGATTTTGGCAGAGGCTCTTGAGAAATGGCCCCTTAAATTCATCGAGGAAGTTTCTCCAAAGATTGCTTCGATTATCAAAAAGCTTGATCAACGCATCCGCAGTACCGTTGCTGACCCAAGTGTACAAGTCATTATTGATAAGAAAGTTCACATGGCTAACCTTGCCATTCATTACGGCTTTAGTATCAATGGTGTTGCGGCACTTCATACTAAGATTTTGGAAGAGACAGAACTCAAGCCATTCTATGATTTGTATCCAGAAAAGTTCTCAAACAAGACTAATGGAATTACGTTCCGTCGCTGGTTAATGGGTTGTAATCCTGAGCTCGCAGAGTATCTTGATACGTTATTAGGAGATAGTTGGAGAACAACTGCTCATCTCGAGGGACTTTTAGAGTATCGAGACAACGAAGAGGTCCTCAATAAACTACAAGACATCAAGCAAGCTGCTAAAGATCGAATGGTTAAGTTTTTACTGGACAATCAAGATGCAAGGGTCAACGCTGATTCCATCATTGATGTCCAGGTAAAGCGTTTCCACGAATATAAGCGTCAGCAAATGCTATTGCTTTATTTGATTTGGAAATATTTTGATATTAAGTCCGGACACCTTCCAAAGCATCCTATTACTGTCATTTTTGGTGGTAAGGCTGCACCAGCATACGTGGCTGCTCAAGATATCATTCATGCAATTCTTGTACTCTCGTCTTTGATTGCAAACGATGCAGATGTTTCACCATATCTTCAGGTGATAATGATCGAGAATTACAACGTTACTGCCGCTGAGCACGTTATTCCAGCAGCAGATATCTCTGAGCAGATTTCACTGGCTTCCAAGGAGGCTTCTGGAACTTCCAACATGAAGTTCATGCTTAACGGCGCTGTTACCGTTTGCACAGTTGATGGTGCAAATGTAGAAATTGCCGACTTGGTAGGCGAGGAGAATATCTACACGTTTGGCGCATCAAGCGATGAGGTTGTAAGCCTTTACGAGCACAAAGGTTACAAAGCAAAAGAGTTTTATGAGAAACCCGAGATTAAACCACTCGTTGATTTCTTAATTAGTCCAGAGTTTATTTCTCTTGGAAATAAGGAGCGCCTGGCGCGCCTTCACAAAAACCTGTGCTCAAAAGACTGGTTCATGACACTGCTTGATTTGGAAGCATACATTTCAACAAAAGAGCGCGTGTTTAATGATTATGAGGATAGGAGAGCGTGGCTTCAGAAGTCTCTTGTGAATATTGCTATGGCAGGAACATTCTCATCTGATAGAACTATCGCTGAATATAACGATGAGATTTGGCATCTTACTTCTGATAAGTAGATGTAAGCAGTACGGACTAGTAAACTACCGCTTAAGCCTAAGCCAGCGGTCTAATGCAGTCTTAATGAGCAATCTTAACGAACGGCCTAGACTAGTAGTCTAGGCCGTTTGAATGTGTCCCTTTAGCGGTTTAATGTACGAAAAGGGCATTTGATATGTCCTCGTCTGCGCGAGAATGTATAAAATGAGCTATGGTATATGCATAAATATTCACCCTTCACGTTGAAAGAAGGATGTATGAACGGTACTTCTGTTAGAAGCGTAAGCAGCGCTTGGTTTTCTCGCTTTACGGTTTTAGCAATTTGCATGCTTTTTGTGGGCGCAATTCTGGCGTTTGCCCTCCCACGCACGGCATTTGCTGCTGACCCAACAGTTTATTCTGAAGATGTGGATGGTGCTCCGCTGGACGGTTCACATACCTCGGCAAATCCATTCCCAGATTTTATCTCTGATGCTGAGATTCAGGCAGAGATTAATGCTCAGGCTGCCAAGCCGCGAGAGGACCGTACAGGTGTTATTGCGCGTTATTACTGGGTAAAGCCTGATGGAACTGCGCTCAAGCTGGACATGGACCCAACTAAATATTCCGTTGCACAGATGATTGCTGAAGGCGGAGAAATTCGTGCGTACTACGTTCTTCTCGGCGATGCAGAGAATTTGATTAACTTCCCACAGAATGATCCAAATGGCTATGGCCTGCGTAAGATAGCCGTTTCGGCTCATGCTGCCGTTGATACCTACAAGCCTATGGATGCAACTGGCGCGCTTTCGGGCGGTGGTCCAAAGACTAATTTGATGTTTACCGTCAAGGTCAATGGTCAGTCTATTATGGGTGGCACTTCATATGAGGAGCCCGCTGCTGTATTTACTGCACCAGTTACAGCTCGTCAGTACATTGAGTTCTCCGCGCCATTGAACATCTCTGATAGGTCTTATCAGCTGGGAATTCAGGGTGGCATTAAGAAATCTTGGGGAGGCACTCACGCATATACCAAGCGTTATCCTGCGCGAGTCATTGATACCGCAACAGCTGTGTACCATTATGTCGATGACCTTGCGTATAGGCAGCTTAACGGCCTTGGCCTTAGTGACCCTATTGCACAAAGAAATGCTGGTCTTCCTATTTATGGTAACGGTGCAGTAAGCGTTCTTGGTCTTGATGATCTTGCTGCTACGTATACAACTTCTGCAGCGTTTGAGGATCGTCAGGTGTCTGCTCGTTACAACACAAAGGGTCATGTCGTGTATATGCCTGAGTATGCTGGCGTTACTGCAGATGACTCTGTTGCTGGCGGTAATAAATTTGAGACCGATCCATCAACCAACATGTTGCTGACTACTGTTCGCAAGTCAGTCGACGAGATCAAGGCTGCAGGACCTGGTGATTCTTACGTCTATATCGCAAATGATATTGACGTTCCAGAGGGAACATCTCTTGCGATTGGCACGTATAACTCTGGTCCTCGCGATAATTCCGTTTTGGCTCCTGGTTTCAATGCAGACGGTTCTGTAAACCGCACCAGGCAGTATTACCTCACGTATCGTGCCGTTCCGTCTCCTTTAAAGCTTGTGAAGACTGACTCAGACGATGCTTCTAAGCCTGTCGCCGGTGCAACTTATAGTCTCTATAAGGCTGACGGCACATTGGTCAAAGAGGGAATCACTACTGATGCTGATGGTACTTTCACATCCGGCGATATTCTTACAAAGACAGAGCTAACTGCACTGGTTCAGAATACCGCGGCAACTGCAGACCTACTAACTAAGGGCATTTATCAGGATGGAGATAAGTTCTATCTGACGCCGGGCGATTATTATCTGGTTGAGACTGCATCTCCAGAGGGATATGAGCTCAATACAAATCAGATTCCATTTACCGTAGCTCCTGCAACGTTTAATGCTGCAGATGAGACTATTGTTCCTGCGGAAGTTACTACTGCTGATAA
>CAKAPZ010000008.1 GCA_916720015.1 uncultured Atopobium sp.
GCTGCTATGGCTGTTGTTCTTCTTTCCATTACGCTGCTTATGTTTGTTGTTCAGAAGTTTGTACTGGAAGCAAAGAGCACGTCTACACTTTCGGGCAAAGCAACGCGAGCTAGGATGCTTATTACAGACAACTCAGTTCGCATTCCACTTACCATTCTTTGCGCGCTGGTAGCACTCTTTGTTATTGGTATGTACCTCTGCGTTCCTTATGGTTCGTTTGTTCGTTCCTGGGGCTCTAATTACGAGTTAACAACAAAGTGGTTTGAGCAGGTATTTACTAAGTACCACGGCTTGCAGGCGTTTAGTGACTCGTTTATGCTCTCACTCATTGCAGCACCAATCACTGCTCTGCTTTCGATGATTATTTCTTATCTGGTAGTAAAACGTCGCTTCCGTGGCCGTGGTTTTATCGAGGCTGTATCCATGCTTGCTATGGCAGTCCCTGGTACGGTTTTGGGCGTTGGCTATATTCGCGGTTTCTCAAGCGGCGTTATGCACACAGGATTTTTGCAAGGCCTGTATGGCACGGGACTTATCCTGATTATTGTCTTTGTCGTGCGTTCGCTTCCTACAGGAACACGCTCGGGCATCTCGGCACTTCGACAGATTGATAAATCAATTGAGGAGTCCGCATACGACATGGGCGCCGACAGCTTTACGGTGTTTATGACCGTTACGTTGCCGCTAATTAAAGATTCGTTCTTGTCTGGCCTGGTAACAGCGTTTGTCCGCTCCATCACCGCAATTTCTGCAGTTATCCTCTTGGTCACACCAGAGTTCCTGCTCATCACCGTTCAGATTAATGAGTTTGCCGGTAAGGGTTCATATGGTATGGCCTGCGCCTTTGCAACAATTCTGATTGTTATTACCTATGGCTCGGTATTGCTTATGAATTGGGCCATCAAACACTTTGGCACCAGCCGAGCACTCAAGGAGGAGTAACACATGGCTACAGAGAAAAAAGGCGTTCGCCTTGAGCACATTTCCAAGATTTATCAGGATCAGAAGACTGGAAAAGACTTCTACGCAGTTCAAGACGCTAACATCACTATTGCTCCTGGCGAGTTTGTTACGCTGCTTGGCCCTTCTGGCTGCGGAAAGACCACTATTCTGCGCATGATTGCTGGTTTTGAGAGTCCTGATGAGGGAAAGATCTTCCTTGGCGCTGAGCAGATTGATGAGCTTACTCCAAACAAGCGCGATACTGCCATGGTGTTCCAGAGCTATGCGCTACTTCCTCACTACAACATCTTTGACAATGTTGCCTATGGCCTCAAGCTTCGCAAAATGGACAAGGCAGTAATTCGCGAGAAGGTCCTTCACATCCTTGGTCTTGTTGGACTTGAGGGCATGGAAGAGCGCATGACCAACCAGCTTTCTGGTGGTCAGCAGCAGCGTGTTGCTTTGGCACGTGCTCTGGTTATTGAACCAAGCGTGCTCCTCTTTGACGAGCCTCTCTCAAACCTCGACGCTAAGCTCCGCGTTGACATGCGTAACGAGATCCGTCGCATCCAGCAAGAGGCTGGTATTACCGCCATCTACGTCACACATGACCAGTCAGAGGCAATGGCGCTTTCAGACAACATCATCATTATGAAAAAGGGTGTTGTGGACCAAGTTGGCGATCCTCAGACGGTTTACTATCACCCAGCAGACGAGTTTGTTGCAGACTTTATTGGTGAGTCAAACTTCCTGCATGCAACCATTGCAGACAAGCTTGATTCTGAGACTGCTCTTTGCCGCTTTGAGAGCCATGAGTTTGAGGTCAGCGGATGTTCTCACCTGGACAAGGGTAAGGAATGCTGCATTGTTCTTCGTCCAGAGTCTGCACGCCTTGCTGACGAGGGAACACTTGCCTGTGAGGTAGTTCTTTCTCGATTCATGGGTCACTACCAGAACTACCACGTTATGGTAGGCGATACTCTCATCAAGATTACGGACTTCAATCCTCGTACCCACAAGATTTACAACGTTGGTGACCATGCCTTTGTTGACTTCACCAAAGATGAGGTCCACGTTCTGTAAGCGCTTTGGTTAAAGCAGTAACGTATGGCGAGAAGATCAGTTGGTCTTCTCGCCATTTTTGTCAGATGGTTGATTTGAGCCAGTTTAGTTTGCAGGTGAGCAGCTTATGTTCAGGCTCAAGCGAGGGATCCTTGATTCTTTTAAGGAGCATCTTGCAAGCGGCATAGCCCTCTTCATAGACAGGCTCGACAATGGTTGAGATACTTTTAACGGGCAGGTCAGTCCAATCAGTGTTATTGAATCCCAACAGACCAACTTGCTCTGGAATTACTGTTTCATAGGATTGCAGTGCACTGTAAACACTTTTAAGAGCCCATTGATTTGGCACAAATACCAGTGTTTTCTTTGATGGAAGAATGTGATTATTGAGCCATTGCGTGATGGCAGAGATAGAGAGCGTATTTTGCTCCATGGTGAGGCGCTCGTGAGATTTATTTGAGGCCTCTAAGGCATCAGTGAAGCCAGATTCTCGTTCAATTCTGGTACGACCTTTTGGCTCTCCACCAATGATTAAAAAGTTTTCGTATCCGCGTTCAATGCAGTGCGACGCTGCTGAATACACACCGTCGTAGAGGTTACTTTTTATCCAGGATGTATTAAGGGCAAGAAGGTCGCAGTCAAAATAGACAACTGGTTTTCCAACTTTAGCAATTCGTCTATCTACCGCTCTGAATTGATTGGTGGGCTGGATAAGCATGCCATCTGCTCCAATTGAAAGCATTTTCTCAACCCAGTCAGCTTCAAGCGTGGGGTCAAAACGAGAATTGCAAATAATTGTCTGATATCCAGCTTCAAGAGCAGCATCTTCAATACCGTTAGTCATTTGAGCTGCCCAAGCATTAGTGTTGTCCAGGATGAGAACAGCAATAATTCCAGAGCTCTTCTTAACCATTGCTTGAGCTTGGGCGCTTGGAATATATCCCGTATTTTCAATTGCTTTTTTGATACGTTGCTTAGTTGCTTCGGACATCTTTTCAAAGTGTCCGTTAAGGTAATTCGAAACGGTGGCAATAGACACATTTGCTAATTTTGCAAGGTCAATGATAGTGGTCTTAGACATTGGCACTCATTTCACCGAAATTTTTACAATGTACTTGCAAAACATAAACGTTAGTGAGTGTGCTGGATTTCACGTTGGTTAAACGTTTAACAAAATTCATCATAACACAAGGTAGATTAGACGTTTACCGAAATCCTCTTTTAAAAAAGATTGAAACAATGCAAAGTATGAGTTGGAAACGTACGTCGAAAAGACGTGCTCGTGCGCCCCGCATAGGGGCTCACAACTTACTTTGCGAGAGGACATAACCATGAACGTCGTTGCTGTATGCGCATGCACGGTTGGAATTGCTCACACCTGGATGGCAAAAGAGGCCATTGAGAAAGAGTGTGAGCGTCGCGGCTATGAATTCAAGGTAGAGGCTCAAGGCGGTTATGGCATTGAGAACGAGCTTGAACAGGACGAAGTTGACGCTGCTGACGTTGTTCTTCTCGCCATTGCAATTGGTATCGAAGGCGACGAGCGTTTTGACGAGAAACGCGATGAGGGTCGCGTTCTAACGTTGGATCCTTCGCTGGCTATCGCAGATCCAGCAAAGGTTATTGATCAGGTAGTTGCGCTGGCTGAGTAGCAAGCGCGTAAGTGATAACGCAAGGAAGAAGAGAGGAGAAACCCATGGCAGAGGAAAAGAGTCCCTCAGTTTTGGGCAAGGTCGGTAAAGACCTTCTAAAGGCGTTTAACACTGGTGTTTCGTACTTTATTCCTATTGTCGTAGTTGGCGGAGTCTTCTTGGCCTTCTCGCTGGCTACAGGAACTGCAGGAAAAGACGGTATTGAAGTCACCAATCCTTTGATGCAGAGTCTCAACCTTATTGGTATGGCTGGCATCAAGATGATGATTCCTGTCCTTGCTGCTTACATTGCCTATTCTTTGGGCGGAAAGCCTGCCCTGGCACCTGGTTTTGTCCTTGGTTACCTGGCAAGCAACCCTGTTCCTGTAGGCGAGGTCCAGGTTTCTACTGGCTTCTTGGGTGCAATGGTCCTTGGCGTTGCTGCCGGCTATCTTGTCCAGTGGATGAAGAGCTGGAAGGTTAATAACACCATTCGCACCATCATGCCAATTCTGATTATCCCAAGTTTGTCTTCACTGGCTCTTGGCATGCTCTACATCTACGTTTTAGCAGCTCCACTTGGTGCATTCATGGACTGGCTGACCAGCCTGCTTTCAAGCCTTCAGGGCGGTTCCGCAGTTGTTCTTGGTATTGTAATTGGCCTTATGACCGCATTTGATATGGGTGGCCCAGTTAACAAGACTGCTTCTACTTTCACCATGGCTCTTATGACCGCAGGTGTTTATGGCCCTAACGGCGCATTCCGTGTTGCAGTTGCTATTCCTCCACTGGTCTGCGGTGTTGCATCTCTTATTGCTCGCAGCAAGTTTGACGACACTGATAGGCAGATGGGTATCTCTGCAGTCTTCATGGGACTCATTGGTATTACTGAGGGCGCAATTCCCTTTGCTGTTAAGGATCTTGCACACACCCTGCCTGCAATTATGATTGGTTCTGCAGTTGGTGCTGGTCTTGCTGCTTGGCACGGCATTGAGTGCTTTGTTCCTCACGGTGGCATGATTGTTGCTGCAGCTACAAACAACATTGCCCTCTACACCCTTGATATGGCAATTGGCGTTGCAGTAGGTGTTGCAATCCTTGTTCTTACCAAGCCAAAGCTTGAGGACAACAAGTAACACACGGCGAGAAACGCATGCACCTTGAGGTCTTTGACCTTAAAAATTGAAGTTAAAAGGAGAGGGGCGTAGGGATTCAACCCCCACGCCCTTCTTATTACCAAGAAACACTCTTGGGAAGGGGTAATTATGGAAAAGCTACCAATCAAAAAAGCTGTTGAAGGGTTGCTTAAGCTTCAGGACACAGGAAGGTCCGCCACGCTGTTAGGAATTGGACCAATGTCACCCAACCTGCTTCAGGCAGCTTTTGAACTTGGTAGAGATTGCGATTTTCCTCTGATGTTTATTGCATCTAGAAACCAGGTAGACCTTGATGAACTTGGTGGAGGATACGTAAATTCTTGGGATCAGAAGCGTTTCTCGGAAGATATTGCTGAAGCAGCTCAGAAGGTTGGTTTTGACGGACTGTATTACCTCTGCCGCGACCACGGTGGTCCTTGGCAGCGCGACGAGGAGCGCAACGCTCACCTTCCAGAAGATGAGGCTATGGAGCTTGCCAAGAAGTCTTATCTTGCCGACATGCTTAACGGTTTTGACCTGCTGATGATTGACCCAACTAAGGATCCTTTTGAGATTGGCAAGGTTATTCCGCTTGATGTGGTTCTTCGCCGTACAGTTGATTTGATTGAGTGGTGCGAGAAGGAACGTGTTTCTCGCGGTCTTCCTGAGATTGGTTATGAGGTTGGTACCGAGGAAACAAACGGTGGCCTGACCTCTACCGACAAGTATCACACCTTCATTGAGCAGCTTAAGAGTGAGCTGACCGCAAAAGGACTGCCTATGCCAACCTTTATTGTTGGACAGACAGGAACACTTACGCGCCTTACTGAGCAGGTTGGTCACTACGATTTTGAGGCTGCTATTAGCCTTGCTGAGATGGCCAAGAGCTACGGCGTTGGTCTTAAGGAGCACAATGCAGACTACCTTGATGACGTGACGCTGCTTGAGCACACTCCTGCAAATGTAACCGCTTCAAACGTAGCTCCACAGTATGGAACAGAGGAGACTCGCGCATATTTGAAGCTTTGCGATGTAGAGGATCTTCTGGTTAAAGAAGGTCTCCTGAAGGCAGACGAGGTTTCCGGCTTGAGAAACACCCTGTTGGTCAAGGCAATTGAGACTGAGCGTTGGCGTAAGTGGATGGTGGGTGACCAGGTCAATCTGACTGTTGAGCAGATTCTTGCTGATCACAAACTGTCGCTGGATATTCTTGATATTTCTGGTCATTATGCATTTAATAACGACGAGGTCAAAGCCGCAACTGAGCACCTGTACAAGAACCTTGCTCAGTTTAATATTGATGGTCAGCGTTTTGTTGTTGATCACATCAAACGTCCTCTTCGTCAGTATGTTGAGTGCTATAGACTTGAGGGAGTTACTACGCGTATTCGTAAGGCACTGGCAGAGTAAGTGCTCGTGCTTTCAGACACGGTGTTTTGCCGTTGTAACGCCTTTGCTGTCCAATTTTGGACAGATAGCTGACAAACCTAAGAGGTCGAAGGCTTTTTGCTTTCGACCTCTTTTCTTGTGCGATGTATCATAGAGAACAATAGTTACAAAAACGACGCTAAGGAGCGGCATGGCCGAAAACAACGAGCGCAAAGATGGAGTTTCTCCCCAGCTTGATATGCTCTCAACTGAGCTGCTTGGAGATGCGTTTGACCTGCTTGCAGATGGCCAATCACTGAACGTTTTGCTTGTAGTTGAGGATGCAGCAGGCACGGTTGCAAGCTATGAGTTCTCCGATGACGGCCCAGAGGAGCTGCTTGAGGGTGCCCATAAGCGCGTGCTTGACCTGGCAAAACAGAAGGGCGATAAAGAAGCGGGACTTGAAGAGCCTGTTCGCTATGCGCTTGTATATGAGGGAGCCATTCAACTGCTTAAAGAGGGTGGTTACGAAGATGCCGTGCTTCTTGAGTTTGGCGAGAAGGGCTATAAGAGTTTCTCGGCATATTCTTTAGTTCACGGAAAAGGCCAAGGCGACCAGTTTGTGTGGTCTGATCCTGCTCCAGCAGGGGAGCTTGAGCCACTTCTGTAATGAAAAAGCTGCGTTCATTGAAATTTCTGGACGTTCTAGGCACGTAATTGCACTAAAGTTCTAAAGCTGATAAAAATTGGACCTGAAGTAGCAAGTCCAAACACATACCTTCGAGAGATAGAGACTTATGCGTCAAGACAACATCAGAAATATTGCTATCATCGCCCACGTTGACCACGGTAAAACCACTATGGTTGACCAGATGCTTAAGGCAACCGATGCATTCCGCGAGAACCAGCAGGTTCAAGAGAGAATTCTGGACTCCAACGATCAGGAGCGTGAGCGCGGAATTACTATTCTGGCAAAGAATATCTCTATTGAGTACAAGGGCGTCAAAATCAACGTTATTGATACCCCTGGCCACGCTGACTTCGGCGGCGAGGTAGAGCGTGTTTTGAAGATGGCTGACGGTGCGCTTCTCTTGGTTGACGCAGCTGAGGGCCCTATGCCACAGACCCGCTTTGTTCTGCGCCACGCCATCGACGCAGGTCTTTCTATCATGATGGTTGTCAACAAGATTGACCGTGACGGCGCTCGTCCAGAGGCTGTTGTCAACGATTCTCTTGATTTGATGATGGACCTCGGCGCAACTGATGAGCAGCTTGAGTTCACCATGGAGCACGTCATCTTTGCTTCTGGCGTTAATGGTTACGCTCGCCTTGATCCAAACGATGACAACGACAATATGTTCCCTCTTCTCGACATGATTATCGACGGCCTTCCAGCTCCAGATGTTGATATTGACGGACCTCTTGCTATGCAGTGCGTCACCATCGATCACTCCGACTACCTGGGCCGCATTGGTATTGGCCGTGTCTATTCCGGAACTGTTCATACTGGCGACAAGATTCTTGTTGTCAAAAATGATGGTTCCCGCGCTATGAGCCAGGTCAAGCAGCTGTTCACCTTTGACTACCTGGGACGCAAGGAGTGCAGCGAGGTTGACGCAGGTGATATTGCGGCAATCGTTGGCGTTGATAACACTGATATTGGTGACGTCTACACTGACCCAGAGAACCCTGTTGAGCTGGATCCAATTGAGATTGATCCACCAACTCTTTCCATTATTTTTGAGCCTTCTACCTCGCCACTTGTTGGCCGTGAGGGAGACATTGTTGGTGGCCGTCAGCTTAAAGAGCGCCTGATGACAGAGCGCGAGAATAACGTCACCATGCGCATTGAGGAGCTTCCTGATAAGACGGGTATTGAGGTTTCTGGTCGTGGTATTTTGCACCTCTCCGTTCTTATGGAGAGCATGCGCCGCGAAGGCTTTGAATTCCAGGTTGGTCGTCCTCGCGTTCTGTTCAAGAAGGACGCTCAGGGCCACACGCTTGAGCCTATTGAGCAGGCTGTAGTTGAGTGCAACCCAGAGTATGCTGGCAAGGTCATTGAGGTCTTTGGTAACGTTGGCGGCACCATGTCCATCATGGACACCGGCGAGACTCAGACGCACCTTGAGTTCAAGATTCCAACACGCGGCATCATGGGCCTCAAGACGCGCGTCATGAACGTCACCCACGGAGACGCAGTCTTCTACCACACCTTCCTCGAGTACGGTCCTTTTGCAGGCGATATTGGTAGCCGCCAGAATGGCGCCATGATTTCTATGTCTACCGAGAAGGCCGTTGCGTACGCACTTGGTACGCTTCAGGAGCGCGGTCAGCTCTTTGTTGCTCCAGGTGTTGAGTGCTACGAGGGCATGCTGGTTGGCGAGCGTTCAAGGCCAGGCGACATGGTTGTTAACATTGCACGCACCAAGTCTTTGGGCAACCAGAGGTCTTCAACTGCAGATATTTCAGTTCAGCTGACTCCTCCACGCCTGTTTACGCTGGAAGAGGCTCTGGAGTACATCATGGACGACGAGCTTGTCGAGATCACGCCACAAAACATCCGCATGCGTAAGCGTATTCTTTCCGAGACTGAGCGCCGTAAGTGGGCAGTCCGTAACGGTATGGTCAAGAAGTAACAGCGTCGTTTACAGATAACCAATCTGGCGAGAAGAACTTGCAGCTGCAAGGGTTTCTCGCCAGTTTTGTTTTAGGTAGATTTTAAATAAAGTGCTGGTAAACAGCATGTAAAAGCCGGGTAGCCCGTTTGTTCTGCAGCCAATTACTTTGATGGGGCGTTCTGCTCAGGCTGCTTACCTGGCTTCTGAGTTTTGTGACGAAGCTTGTTGACGCTGCGCATGACATGCGGCGTAAGGTCAACGTCGGCCGGAGAAAGCACGTTGTATTTAAGCGACCAGCGTCTGAGGCCAACGGTAACTACGACGCAGACAACTGCTGCCCAAATTTTTGTGACGCCTACATAAGAGACAAGCGCCCAGTAGGAGGTAGCGCCAGCAACTGCGCAAAACGCGTAGAGATTGCTTCGCTGGAAAATACGAGGGATATCGCCAAGAAATACGTCGCGAAGCATGCCTCCACCAACGCCCGTAATGCTTCCCATCAGAATGACCGAGAAGGGAAGCAGGTGATATACCAGGGCTTTATCGGTACCAACAACAGCAAAGAGGCCAACGGAAATAATGTCGGTCCACTCGAGCATGCGCGGGAATCTATCAAGCGGCTCAGGGAACATAAACAGCAAGACAGCGGTAAAAACGGCCGCCGGAATGGCGTAGGGCGAGTTGAGCATGTAGACGCCGCCTTCTTGCATCATGACGTCCCTGATAAGCCCTCCACCCAGGCCGCCTAAAAGGCCAAGACCCACAAAGCCCACAAGATCCAAGTGACGGTCTCGAGCAACCAAAATTCCCGAGATTGCACCAATAATTACGGTCAGAAGGTCCAGCCAGTAGGGGATGCCCACAGAAATTGCATCTGTGCCATATGGCGAGAAAATCGGTGGCATCCATACCTCCTACTGGTGTTTTTGTTTTTATTAGTATGACAATACTACACAAGTATTAAAAATACACAGAACTTCTCGCCCTATATTGGTGAGAAATCCGCTATACTGTCCCGTGCGGTTTTATATGGAGAGTTGTCCGAGTGGCCGAAGGAGCACGATTGGAAAT
Organism: uncultured Atopobium sp.; assembly: GCA_916720015.1. GTDB lineage: Bacteria > Actinomycetota > Coriobacteriia > Coriobacteriales > Atopobiaceae > Lancefieldella. The sequence continues at coordinate 9,829 of CAKAPZ010000008.1, forward strand.
CGTGTAGGCGTCTAAAGCGTCTCCAGGGTTCAAATCCCTGACTCTCCGCCAGAATTTTCACGGCGCCTACGGGCGCCGTTTCACCCTTCGGAGGGGTGGCAGAGTGGTTGAATGCGGCGGTCTCGAAAACCGTTTACCCCTTCTAGGGGTACGAGGGTTCGAATCCCTCCTCCTCCGCCATTTAACATTTTTATTTGATTAATTGTTACCAATAAAGATATATTTATTTTTCGATTTTATATAGAATGTTTAGGCTTTGTAATTCGATGTCATCTTTTTTGACACGAGGGGAGAGTTAAATGGCTGTTTCAGCAGATGAGTTGAATGGCTACAGGCGCGATCGCTACTTTGCACGCTCCTGGGCACTTCTGACTTTGGAAAAGGGTTGGTGGAAGCCTGTCCTTATTATGGCTTTGTTTGGTCTTATTCCAGTTGTCGGAATTCTTGCACTTGTTGGCTATGCACTTGAGACTGCACGCGTAACCGCATGGGGCATCAATGCTGGTCCAAAGCAGAAAGACCTTAAGTTTGGTACCTACATTGTTACCGGCTTCAAGGCAGCTGTAATTGCACTTGCCTTTGGTCTGGCATACAGCATTGCTACTGGAATTCTTTCCTTCATTCCAGTTATCAATCTGATTCTTATTCCAGTCTTTATTGTTGCAGCATTTGTGTACCCACTGTTCATCAATGTTGTTCAGGTCCGCGCATCAGTTTATGGTCGCATCTCTGCTGGTTTTGCTTTTAAGAACATCTTTGAGATGATCAAGCATGACATGGGCGGTCTGTTCCGCATCTTTGGTATGGGCATTGTGCTTGGCATTGTTACCTCAATCATTATGGGTATCATCGGCGGTAGCGCTGCAATTAGCATGATTGTTAACATTGGTACTCAGGCTTTAACCATTGCAAGAACTCAGAACGTTACCAACCAGAACCAGGTGGGTCTTATCATGCTGGCCCTACTTGCACGTGGCTTTATTCAGATGGGACCAATCTTCCTGGTCATTGGCTATATTGGTCACGTTGTTGGCCTTATCGTTATGCTTCTTATGCAGAACGCAATTGCACTTTGGATGCGTCAATTCAACGTTGCTGCATGGGGACAGAGCAACGATCCACTGCCACCATTCATTAACGATCCTCGCGATGGCGCAGCCGCTGTGTATTCAGCTCCAGCACCAGTTGCTCCAACTGCACCAGCAGCAACCGCTGCTCCTGCAGTAGCTCCTGTTGCCGTTCCTGTTGCAGCACCAGCACCAGCACCAGTAGCAACCCCAGCTCCAGCAGCTCCAGCAGCTCCTGCTGCCCCAGTTGCTGCTCCAGCTCCAGTTGCACCTGCAGCCCCAGTTGCTGCTCCAGCTGAGCCTGTTGCAGCCCCAGCAGCACCTGCAGCTCCCGTTGCTCCAGCAGCTCCAGTTGCTCCTGCAGCACCTGCTGCACCAGCTGCCCCTGCAGCACCTGCTGCACCAGTTGCACCAGCTGCCCCTGCGGCCCCTGCTGCGCCAGTTGCACCTGTTGCACCAGCAGCACCAGTGGCCCCTGTAGCTCCTGAGGCACCTGTTGCTCCTGCAGCTCCAGAGCCTGCACCAGCTTCAACTGTTGTTGTTGAGCCAATTATCCCAACAACTCCAGAGGCTCCTGAGGCACCAGCTGCTCCAGCAGATGCACCGACTCAGAATCCTGAGGGACCTGCAGCTCAGTAATGTAGAGCACATATAAACGAAACGGCCATCATGCAGATTGTGTGATGGCCGTTTTTCTTTTTCAATCCTGCATTTTTTAAATTGCGCGTACGACCATGTGCTAGAAAGATTCGCGTCAAATTTCTGCAAGATTAAAGACAATTTGGCGACAAGTCGCCAATTTAAGCTATATATGTGGACTGCATGTGAGAAAGTTTGTGGCCTCGTTTCGTATTTAAGCATTTATGTGGTATGATGCTTGGTCGAACTTTCCTGCTTCGGGTGCACCTTCACTTCCCGAAGCCATTAGCCCAGAGGAGGTGACAATATGAAGGCCTATGAACTGCTGTTTTTTGTTGACCCAGCTTCCACCGAGGAAGTCCGCGCTGGTGTAATGAAGCGTATTGACGTTGCTATCACCACTGACGGCGGAGTAGTCGACAGCGTCGAGGATTGGGGCAAGCGTAAGCTTGCTTTTGAGATCGACGATCTTACCGAGGGTGACTATACCCTCATCAATTTCCATGCAGATCCAACGCAGATTGCAGAGCTCGATCGAGTCCTGCGAATCAATGATGCTGTTAAGCGTCACATGATCGTGCGTCGAGTCGATAAGGACTAAGTCCTTGTAATGGAAAAGTGGAATTATTCCACGATGAGAGGTAGTGAGATTTATGAGTATTAACAGGGTTAACATTTCGGGCAACCTGACCCGTGACCCGGAGCTTCGCTCCACAGCAGGCGGTACCCAGATTCTATCCTTCGGCGTTGCGGTTAACGATCGTCGCAGGAACCAGCAGACTGGTGAGTGGGAAGATGTTCCTAACTTCGTAGACTGCGTAGTATTTGGTCAGCGTGCTGAAGCACTTTCCCGCTTCCTCTCCAAGGGTTCGAAGGTTGCTATTGAAGGCAAGCTTCGTTTCAGCTCCTGGGAGACGAAGGAAGGACAGCGTCGCAGCAAGCTTGAGGTTGTTGTCGATGAGGTCGAGTTCCTTTCTAGGAATCAGCAGGGTGGAGCCCCTATGTCACAGGGCGCACCATCTTATGCAGCTCCAACTCCACAGGCACCCGCTCCCGTTCCGGCTCCGCCAGACGAGGAGTTCTACGATGCTGATATTCCGTTTTAAACGTCAGACAGCAACACAAACGTTACTGTCATCTGAAAGGTAAAAGACATGGCTCAGCAGAAACAAGATTTCCAGCGCCAGCCGCGTCGCAAGTATTGCCAGTTCTGCAAGGAGGAGACTGAGTTCATCGATTACAAAGACACTCAGCTTCTTCGTAAGTACATGACCGACCGTGGCAAGATTAAGCCTCGTCGCGTCACTGGCACCTGCACGCAGCACCAGCACGACATTGCACTTGCTATCAAGCGCGCACGCGAGATGGCACTTCTGCCCTACACTGTCCCTGTGGTTTCCAGCCGCGGTGGCCGTAGTCGCGGATAACCTATCTGTTCTTTAGGTAGAGTTGGTTAGCAATGGATAGACCGGATTCAAATATTCCTCAGGCACCTGAAGGGTATTCTCGCCCAGAGAGTAGCTCGCAGAATGTTGCCGGTCCAAGCAACCAAAACGGAGGCAAACCGCGTCCGTTTGAGGCTCCAACCTACAAGCAAGGATTTGTACTTTGCGTTGTTGGTGGAGTAATTACCGGGCTTCTTTCTTTTATTGGAGCCGCTTTGGTTGCGTATGGCATGGTAATTGCTGTCTATTGCAAAAAAGGGCATGGATGGTTTGGTCCCGCTATTACTTCTGTACTTGTTACAGGTGTAGCAGCTTATTTGCTCTCGGGGCCAACGGAGGCGGCAACTTCAGTTACCGCTTGCGCACTTGCTCTTGGAGTTGGCTACGCTTTTGCAACAGAGAAACTCACTGTTGGTGTTGGATCTCTTCTTGTAGGAGCAACGGCTTTAGCACTTCTGGGATACGACGCGTTCTTTGCCGCGATGGCAGGAACAAGTCTTCCCGAGCTTGCTCAGAGTGTGTTTAATCAATACGCTTCGCAGGTCTCAGGTGCTTCTCCAGAGATTCAAGAAGGTCTTTCAACGGCAAAGGCACTCTTTATGCTCTTTTGGCCAACTAGCTATACCGGAATGGCGCTTTTATATTTTGTAATTGCGCGTTTTGGAGCTCGAACAGTGTATAAAGCGCTGACAAGAGACCCACAGAAATTACCACAGTTCCAGCTGATGGAAGTTCCATTTTGGATGTGTGTTCTTACCGTGGCCAACTTGTTTGTGTATGCACTCTCAAGCACCATTTTGTCTGCACAAGACATACTTCAGCTTATTACGTTGAATGTGTTTATGGCTCTTAGAGTTGTGTTTGCTCTTCAGGGCCTTGCAGTGCTCACATGGTTTGTGCGCGAGAAGCACTTCTCGCCAGCACTCTCTTTGTCACTGTTTGTATTGGCAGGCATGTTAGAAGTTCAGTTAGGCGTTATGGCTCTCGTAGGACTTATTGACGCTTGGGCAAACTTCCGAAAGCTTAATCGCTCAGGAAGCCAGGACTCAGAGTCCACGATAAACAACAACTAGTCGATACCATCGACTCATCAAAGGAGTTTCCCATGAAAGTTATTCTCTTGGGCGAGCTTCGCGGTAAGGGCGGCGAAGGCGACATCGTAGAGGTCGCACAGGGTTATGCGGAGAACTTCCTGTTCCCCAACAAGATTGCCCAGCCTGCTACACCGGGTAACATCAAGCAGCTTGAGGAGCGTCGTCACAATATCGCTAAGCGCGAAGAGCAGCGTATTGCTGACGCAAATGCTACCAAGGCAGCTCTTGATGGCAAGCTCGTAACTGTTGACGCTCGCATCGGCGAGGAGGGCCAGCTCTTTGGCTCCGTCACCACCGCTCAGATTGCTGACGCAATCGAGGCACAGCTCAACGTCACCGTTGATCGTAAGCGCATTGCTCGTAGCGCTGCTATCAAGACCGCTGGTCGCCACAATGTCACCATTGAGCTTTATCGTGACATTACCGCTACCGTCGTTGTTCTTGTTGGCGAGGACGATGCTGCTCCTGCAGAGGAGGAGACTGAGGAGGTTGTCGCTGAGGCAATTGCCGAGGTTGAGGTTGAGTCCGCAGAGTAGTTTTATGCATGCATAAAACACAGTTCTCCTGCATTTTTTGGTGGTTTATACAATTTCTGCAGTTTTCTACAGATTTGTAAGCTTTTATAAAAAGCGCAGCCATCTGAAAAGAATGGAATGTTTGTTCGAACCACCCCTTTGTGAAACATAACAAAGGGGTGGTCTTTTTATGTGTAGACGAAACGGTATAATTTCTTACACTCTACCTGCGATTATTCAAAATGTTATGTAAAACATATTCACTTAACCTGCGGAATTGTAATTTGATTTGTATAACCGCAGATAAGCAATTGTGTAGAAAATACTACGTGTCGAAAAAAGTCTAAAAATTGTTGAAAACGTTGAAAACTCAAGGAAATCCCGCTCAGGGTATACGAGTTTTGGAAAATCGTGTTGAAGACTTATATTTTCGAGTTTTGCAAGCCAAAATGACTCTTTATTTTTTTGAAAAGTACACTACTATTCAGATTCATTCCCAAAAAATATGATTGGAAAAGACGATGGCACAAGACTCGTTTGAGATGAATCCTACGCAATTAACGGCCCTAGAGAACGCCTCTATGCCACAAGATTCTGATGCCGAGTTTTCCATTCTTTCCGCAATGATTCTCTCAGAAGAGATTAGAGGAGAATGCCTCATTAGGCTTTCTTCCGAGGATTTTTATATTCCTTCTAATCAAATCATTTTCGAGGCTATTAAGTCGCTGTTTGATAACAACAAACCAGTAGACGTCATTTCGCTTGCAGACCACCTTAAGAGTAACGGTAAGTTTGAACGTGCTGGCGGAGCTGTCCGTTTAGCAGAGCTTGGCAACAACCCACTAGCTATGGTTGGTTGGGAAAACCATGCCAACATGCTGCACCGTGATACTACGCTCAGAAAGATGATTAGCGCCTCTGCAAAGATTTCTGCCCTTGCTTACAATGCTCCAGAAGACACAAAGCAAGTTGTTGACCAGGCAGAAAAGCTTATTTTTGATGTAACTAACAGGGATGTTCAGCAGTCTGAGCAGGGCATTGAAGACATCATGACCGATCTCTTTGATGAGCTTCAGCAAAATGCTGGAAAAGATGCGGCAGAGCTGGGTGTCCAAACTGGATTTGCAACCCTTGATAACCTTTTCCAAGGTCTTCGTCCTGGTCAGATGGTTGTTATTGGTGCTCGTCCTGGTGTTGGTAAGACTTCTTTCGCACTCAGCATGGCTTATAACGCTGCAGTATCTGGTGCAACTGTTGCGCTCTTCTCGCTTGAGATGAGCAAGATTGAGATTGCTCAGAGGCTTTTGGCTTCTGAGTCAAAGGTTGATTTGCAGACCATCCGCTCTTCCAACATCAGAAATGAGCAGTGGCCTACCCTTCTGGAGGCAGCAGAGCGCATTTCTCGCCTTAAAATCATCGTTGACGATACTCCAGGCACAACAGTCACAGAAATTCGCGCAAAAGCCCGCAGAATGCTTAATAAGGCTGAGAAGGGCGTCATTATCATCGACTACCTTCAGCTACTTTCTCCACCAGCCGAGAAGGGTCGTGCAGACAGTCGTGCAACCGAGGTTTCTGAGATGTCTCGTGGCATTAAGATTATGGCTAAAGACCTTAAAGCGCCCGTTATTGCACTTTCTCAGCTCAACCGTACGCTTGAAAACAGAAATGGCAAGCGCCCACAGCTTTCTGACCTGCGTGAGTCCGGCGCTATCGAGCAGGACGCAGATATTGTTTTGCTGCTTGACCGTTCACTGAGCGATGAAGAAGCCGCGCGTGAAGATCGTCCTGATAAAGACGTTACTAACATCATTGTTGCAAAGAACCGTGCAGGAGCTTTGCGGGATGTTCCTGTCATGTTTATGCCAACTTCTACCAAGTTTGTTGAGCTTTACCAGGGAAATAACTACTCAGAAAGCGAAGCCGCACAGTACGCTGCGATGGCAAACCCCGCGCATTAATCGTTTCTTATGTGTGACAAAACCTCTGCGCTTCTGTGCTTTTGCGAGCGGTATTAGATATACTTATGAAGCAACCCCTAAAGAGGTTGCAACCGTCATGTAATGGTCGTGTTTGTAGATAGCTGCGATAGGGGAGAACTTATGCCAGCTTCCGTACTTGTTGGTGCTCAGTGGGGAGACGAGGGTAAGGGTAAAGTTACCGACCTCATTTCCGGAGATTTTGACGTTGTTTGCCGTTACGCAGGTGGTGCAAATGCAGGCCACACGGTAATTGCTGGAGACACAAAGCTTGCGCTTCACCAGGTCCCATCTGGCGTTATGTATGAGAATACCTATCCAGTTATTGGCAATGGCTGCATTGTTGATCCAGAGGTTCTTCTCGGCGAGATTGACATGCTGGAGAGCAAGGGTATTTCCTGCGATCTTCTTAAGATTTCCGGCAACGCTCACATTGTTATGCCTTATCACAAAGATCTTGATGGCGTACACGAGAAAAAGCTGGGCAAGAATCTTATTGGTACCACCAAGCGCGGTGTCGGCCCAACTTACATGGACAAGATGAACCGCACTGGTCTTCGCATTCAGGACATGCTTGACGAGAAAATCTTCCGCAAGAAGCTTGAGGCTGCACTTGAGTACACCAATCCAATCTTGAGCCTTGTGTATGGTCTTCCAACCTACACCGTTGATCAGATTTGTGAGACCTACCTGCCTTATGCAGACCGCATTCGTCCTTACATTGTTGAGTCTTCTCTCTTCCTTAATGAAGAGCTTGAGGCTGGAAAGAACATCCTCTTTGAGGGCGCTCAGGCAACCATGCTTGATATTGACCACGGCACCTATCCATTCGTTACCTCTTCTAACTGCACCGCTGGTGGAGCTGTAACTGGTTCTGGCGTTGGTCCAACCAATATTGACCGCGTCTTGGGTATTGCAAAGGCTTACCTCACACGCGTTGGTTCTGGTCCATTCCCAACAGAGCTCTTTGACGAGACAGGCGATCTTCTCGGCGAAGTTGGCCATGAGTATGGTGTAACCACTGGTCGTAAGCGTCGCTGTGGTTGGTATGACGCTGTAGTTGTTAACTACGCAGCTCGCATCAATGGTCTTACCGACCTTGCAATCACTAAGCTTGACGTCCTTGGTTGCCTGGACGAGATTAAGGTCTGCGTCGCATATGAGTGCGACGGCAAGATTTACAAGACCGTTCCAGAGCACCAGAGCGTCTTCTATCACGCAAAGCCTGTGTACGAGACTCTTCCTGGTTGGAAGTGCGATATCTCCAATGTTCGCAACTTCTACCAGCTGCCTCGTGAGGCTAAGGACTACATTGACTTCCTGGAGCAGCTCGCTGGCGTACGCGTTTCTATCATCACCGTTGGTCCAGATCGCGAGCAGACAATCGACCGCTACTGGAGGTAACCCGTGGCGTCTTCGGACTGCTCAACTTTTGCAATAGTTTGCGATAACCCCTGTGGGCTTGAAGCTTCCCAGCTTGAAGCCCTGGGGGTTTCTGTAATACCTGGAGCTCT
>CAKAPZ010000009.1 GCA_916720015.1 uncultured Atopobium sp.
TAAGTTGCTTAGTTGCGAGCAATCTTGCCGGACTTGAGGCAACGGGAGCAAACATTCATCTTCTTGCGCTGGCCATCGACAACGACAGTAACACGCTGGATGTTTGGCTTAAAGGTGCGGGCCACAGTACGGTGAGAGTGGGAGATGGAGCGACCGGCAACGGCGTGCTTACCGCAGAAATCACAGACCTTCGACATGAGTAAGACCTCCATAGGATAGGCGCCCTCTGCGCCTAAAATTTCCAAATAGCCGAATTAATATAGCACAATATATTGTGTTGTCAAAGCATGAATATAACATTCACAATTAGATAGCTTTTTGACAGCTTTTGAATGTTTTTCATTTATTACACCAAGATTAAATAACAAGAAAAAGATTTGTCAATTGCAAGGTTATCAACTTGTATATATAAGCCGCTTTAATAATAAATGTGCTCTGCGGTATACTAAATAACAATGACTAACCCTGGTTCTTGCGAGAGGAGTTATGTAATGACTACCGCTGTTCCTGGAACACTAAGAGTTTCTAATGATTGCCTTGCTGACCTGGCGGGCTATGCAGCTATGGAATGTTATGGCGTTGTTGGCATGGCAGAGATTGATGAGGCAGCAGGTGTTGCTCGTCTTCTTCCAACATACCGACTTCGTAAGGGTATTGATGTGACCCCAACTCCTAAGGGAGTTCAGGTTGACCTTCACATTGTTGTTGAGCAGGGCGTTAACATGGCGTCTGTTGTCGACAATCTTGAGAGCTCAGTAAAGTTTTTGCTTAAGCAAATTGCAGAGCTTTCATGTGTTGATGTAACTGTACATATCGAGGCCATGCGTAATTCTCGCTAAGCTTTTTGCTTCAAATGAGTAGGAACTGAGGTCTAACGTGATTTCAAATGTCATTCGTACATGCTTCCCTGTAGCAGCCCTTGCCGTTGCAGACAAAGCAGAAGAGATCAACAAGCTCAACGTTTTCCCTGTACCTGATGGAGACACCGGTACTAACATGTCCCTTACCTTGGGCACCGTTGTTCGTGAGGTTCAAGATCTTCCTCAAGATGCAAGCATGCAGGATATTGCAAAGGCAATTACTCACGGTTCTCTGATGGGCGCTCGTGGTAACTCTGGTGTTATTACGTCTCAGATTCTTCGCGGTATTGCTGAGGGTCTGTGTGACGTTAAGAACCCTGAGGCAGTAACCCCAAAGGATATTGCCCACGCATTCCGTCGCGGTAAAGAGGTTGCTTTTAAGGCTGTTAGAAAGCCAGTTGAGGGCACTATTCTTACCGTTTTGAAGGACGTCTCTGCTAAGGCAGACTCCCTTGAGAAGTCTCAGCTCACCCCAGTTGAGGTTTTGGACGCTTTGGTTGTTGAGGCATATGAGTCTGTTGCCCGCACTCCTGAGCTTCTTCCTGTTCTCAAAGAGAATGGTGTTGTTGACTCCGGTGCATTTGGTTTTGCAACTTTCCTTGAGGGTTTTGTAAACGCTGTTACCGGTAAGACTGAAACAACTGACTTCCAGACCACTGTTTCTGTTTCTGATGCTAAGGCTGCTACCAGCGCAAAGGTTGAGATTGAGCTCAACGATGACTGGGAGGGTTCTGAGTACCGTTACTGCAACGAGTTCCTCTTCAAGGCAGATAGTCCAGACTTTGACGAGGAAGCAGCTCTGAACTTCCTGGCAACTATGGGTGATTGCGAGCTTCTTGTTGGCGCAAACCCAGACTACAAGATTCACGTTCACTCAAATACTCCTAACAAGGTTCTTGAGTACATGCTTCAGTACGGCCAGATTTTTGAGGTCTTCATTCACAACATGGACCTTGAGGCTAAGGAGCGTACCGAGAAGATCGCTGAAGATAAGAAGGCTGCAGCCGCACCTAGAAAAGAGCTTGGCTTTGTTGCAGTAACTGCTGGTTCTGGCGCTGAATCAATCTTGAAGTCTCTTGGTGTTGACGTTGTTGTTTCTGGTGGCCAAACCATGAACCCTTCAACCGCAGATATTCTTGCTGCAATTGAAGAGGCCAATGCAGACCAGGTTATTGTTATGCCAAATAACTCCAACATTCGTATGGCAGCAGAGGCTGCTGCAAGCGCATGTGAGGATGTTAAGGTTGCTGTTATTCCAACTAAGTCAGTTCTTCAGGCATTTGCTGCAATGTTTGTTGTTGCAGATGGCGTTCCATTTGAAGAGCTGGTAGAAGAGATGACTGACGCCATCTCTGGCGTTCGTTATGGTGAGGTTACTACCGCAGTCCGCGATTCTTCCGCAGCTGACGGCACTCCTATCCACGATGGCGATGTCATGGGTATTCAGGGCGGCTCCATTGATGTTGTCGGCTCTGATGTCATGAAGGTCACGCTTGACCTTATCGCTAAGATGCAAGAAGAGGAAGAGGGCGACAACCTCACCATTCTTGCAGGTGAGGACTTCTCTGACGAGCAGCTCGATCTTCTCGCCAGCAGAGTTGAGGACGCCTATCCAGACCTTGAGGTTGACGCTCAGCGCGGCGAGCAGCCACTCTATCCAGTCATCTTCTCTATTGAGTAGGAAATGTCTGATTCCAAGGTAAGCATCGCTCCCGCATCAGAGCGAGTGGCTCATACCTGCTCGCTTGTTGATAGCGTGACCAGGTTAAGGTATGTCAATGCAAATCGTGCCGAGGCGCTTGAGCGTCTCGGCATTCTGCGTGTTCGAGACCTTTTGCTCAATGTGCCTCATCGCTACCTCGATTTTTCCCATCGAGTTCAGATTGCTTTTGCGCAGATAGGCGAGGACGCTACTATTACCGGCCGTGTTGCTTCGGTAAAGACAAAACGCCCACGCCCCAAGATGGTCATTGTAGAGATTGAGGTTGTGGATGATACAGGCGTGCTTACGGCCTCATTTTTTAGGCAGCCTTGGATAGCTGAGCAAATTCACGTTGATGACGAGGTGGCTCTGAGTGGCAAGGTGCTTTTTGCCTACGGTTACCGTCAGATGAAGTCACCGTTCTACGAAGTTCTGAGTTCGGCAAAATCTGATGCAAGCGACGAGGCCCGCTCCAAAGAGGCCCGCTCCAAAGAGGCACGCTCCAAAGAGACACCTTCAAAAGCTGCAATTCTTCCTGTTCACCCAGCTACCGAGGGTGTGAGTCCTGCATGGATGCGTCGCATTATGTCAGCGGCTTTGGCGGACACGGGAAGCGTGTGTGATTGGCTGCCTTCAGAGCTTGTCACCAAACACCACCTCATGTCGCTCTCATCGGCGCTGCGTGAGGTTCATTTTCCCTCCAGTTTGGACGCAGCTGAACAGGCTCGTCGCCGTCTTGCTTTTGATGAGCTTCTTAGCTTACAGCTTGCCCTTCTGGCCAGGAGAAACCTTGAGCTTGCAGGTCATAAGCCTTTTGAGCACGTTATAGATGGACCTAAAGTTAAGGCTCTGATTGAGGCTTTGCCCTTTGCCCTGACTGACGAGCAGAACCACGCTGCTCAAGAGATTCTTTCTGACATGGCTGCGCCGCGCATCATGAATCGTCTGCTTTTGGGTGATGTTGGCACTGGTAAAACAGCCGTTGCCGCTGTTGCCTTGGCTGCAGCAGCCGATTCTTCAACTCAGGCTGCCGTGATGGCTCCTACCTCGGTTCTTGCCCAGCAGTACGCTCAAAAGATTGGTCCCTTGCTCTCACTTGCTGGAATTACCTGGGCTCTTATTACGGGCTCCACCTCTGAAGAGGAAAGGCAACAGATTGAGCTTTGCCTAGCCGACGGTTCTTTGTCCGTTGTCTTTGGTACTACGGCGCTTCTTTCTGACCGTGTGGTATTTAAGCAGCTCACCCTTGCTGTTGTTGACGAGCAACATCGCTTTGGCGTTGATCAAAGAACAGCGCTCCGCAAAAAGGGGCAGGGCGTAGATCTTCTCGCCATGAGCGCAACACCTATCCCACGCACGTTGGCGCTTTCTTTGTACGGAGATGTTGATACGTCTCGCATTACCAAGAGACCAAAGGCGGGAGCAGGCGTTATCACTAAGCTGTGCGTCCCAGAAAATCTTGACCAAGCATACGCCGCCATTTCCGAAGCTGTTCAGGCTGGTCACCAGGCATATTTGGTTTGTCCTTTGATTGACCCAAGCGATTCTGAAGAAGAGCTTGAAGATGTTCCTGAGGCCGCTCGTACAAATGGCAAGCTCTACAGCGCCACCCGTGTTTATGAGGAGCTCTCAAAGACCGTTTTCAATGACTTTACCTGCGATCTTTTGACGGGTAGATTGCCTGAGGCACAAAAAGATCAGGTTATGGAAAAGTTCCGCGCAAATAAGACGCAGATTTTGGTCTCCACAACTGTCATTGAGGTTGGCGTTGACGTTCCAAACGCTACGGTCATGGTTGTCTTTAATGCTGACCGTTTTGGCTTAGCTACGCTGCACCAGCTCAGAGGTCGTGTTGGTCGAGGAGACTTCCCAGGAACTGTCTATCTTGCCAGCAATGCCAAGCGAGGCTCTACCGCAAGAAAGCGCTTGGCCGCCCTTGAGCAAACCTCTGATGGTGCGCGTTTGGCAGAGCTTGACCTGGAACTTAGGCACGAGGGAGAGACTTTGGGATACCGTCAGTCCGGCGGCACTACGCTCAAGATTTCTGACCTCTATGCAGACGCAGATCTTATTGAGGCAGCCCACATGGACGCCCTGGCAATTACTGCTCAAGACCCAAATCTTACGAGCGATGCCTATGCTACCTTGGGAATTGAGGCAAAAGATCGCTTTGGTATCTACTTTGAAGAGCTTGGCTATAAGTAATAACCTGCAGGTAAACTACAGTATCAGATAGGTTTGGTGGCGAGAAACCCATGAGGATTGTTGGCGGAAAATGGAAAGGTCGTGCAATTGAGGCTCCTGATGGTAAGGGGACTACGCGACCAACCACTGATCGTACGCGTGAGGCTATTGCAAGCTCCATCTTGGCTTCTCGCGGTCTTGACCTCAGTGAGTCCAGAGTACTTGATGCTTTTGCAGGCTCGGGTGCTATGGGTTTTGAGCTACTTTCTAGAGGAGCCCTGTACGCTGCCTTTATTGATAAAGATAGAAAGACGTGCGATCGCATTAAGCGAACGGCTAAATCTCTTGGTGTAAGCACCTCTGAGATGAGTGTTATCTGTGGAGATACGGCGCACTTAGCTGAGTCATCTCAGCTGTTTGGAGGTCCTTTTGACGTGGTATTTTTGGATCCTCCTTATGCCGTTGAGGCAGAGGTAGTATCCAAGCTGCTTAAAGACTTGACTCAGGCGGGAAGTCTGACAGAAGATGCTGTGGTAGTGTACGAGCATAGCCACAAATCTGATTCAGTTTCTCTTGACAACTTTGAGCTTTCTAAGAGTAAGCGTTATGGTATTGCTCAAGTTGATTTACTTGTTCGTTGTGAGGGATAGGAGATACGTTGAACAGCATCACTCACGTAGTTGTACCAGGTACTTTTGATCCCGTCACAAACGGACACCTTGATGTAATCAAACGAGCTTCTCGCCTTTTTGAAAATGTTACGGTAGCTGTTGCGGCTTCAAAGCGCAAGCACGGCACAGGAACTACGTTTTCTCTTGAAGAGCGCGTACAGATGCTCAAAGACGCTCTGGTAGATGAAGGACTTGTGGACGTTTCTGTAGAGCCTATGGAAGGTCTTCTCGTTGATTTCTGCAATGCTCGCGGCGCAGGTGGTGTTGTTAAGGGCCTGAGGGCTATGACAGACTTTGAGTATGAGCTTCAGCAGGCAGATCTTAACGCTCATATGGCTCCTGAGCTGGAGAGCGTCTTTGTTATGTCCAGTCCAGAGTACGGTTACATTTCTTCTTCAATTGTCAGAGAAATCTCAGCCATGGGCGCAGACGTATCATTTTTGGTACCAAAGAACGTCATTAAAAAGCTTGAAGCTCTGCATAATTGCGGTAATTAAGTATATTTGCCCTGCATTTTCATTATATTCTGCTAACATTCTTAAAAAGGTGTTTTATGCGTCGTGCTCATAAGGGTTATAAGTGCATATAACACGGCTTATGTATTGGACTGAAAGGAGCCCTGGATGCAGCCAGGCGAGGAAATTGAGAGCCTTGTATCTGAGATTGAGCAGATAGTAACTGAGGCTAAGTCACCTTTTATGGATGGCGGTAACAAGAAAATTATTGATGCCCAGGACTTCTATGAGCTGCTTGACGAGATTCGTCGTGTCTTCCCAGAAGAGTTTGCAACCGCTCGTCGCATCATCAAGGAAGAGGATGAGACCCTTGAGCGCGCACGTGCTCAGGCAGAGTCCATCATTGCTGACGCACAGCAGCAGGCTATGATTCTTGCTGGTGACCAGGAGGTTGTTCGCCTTGCTCAGCAGCAGGCAGACGCCATTCGTGATCAGGCAGAGCAGTACGAGCGTGATACTCGCTACAACGCTGAGGAGTACGCAGATACCGTTCTTGCTCACCTTGAGGAGAACCTTAAGAGCCTGACAAATTCTGTCTCTCGTGTTCGTCAGACACTTGATGAAAACTCTGGTCCTCGTAACACCAGCAATAACGTTGCCTGGTAATTCCAATGCAACCAGTTCTTTATGCACTAGATGATCGTCTTGCAAATGCAGGCGATACTGTTTCTTATGCGGGCCATCTTAATGAAGACTCGTATGAGCTAGGGGAGCATGAATTTTCTCTTCCTATGGGAATTGATTTTGATCTAGTGCTTACCAACGCGGGTGAAGGCATTTTGGTTACCGGAATGCTTCGTGCTGACGCAGTTGGTACGTGTGACCGTTGTCTTGAGGACGCACATCTCTCTTTAAACGCAGAGGTAGATGAGTATTATCTCTTTGAAGAGCCTGTAATTTCTGCAGATGATGAAGATGAGGCAGATTACGTTTTAGTAAATGCCGATAAAACCATCGATCTTGCAGAGGCTCTTTTGCCTTCGCTTGTTATGGAGACGCCTTATGTTGTACTGTGCAAGTCCGACTGCAAGGGACTTTGCCCAGTATGCGGTTGCAATCTGAACGAAGAAGATTGCGGTCACGCAGCTCAGATTGAGCAGAAGCAAGAAGAAGAAAAGCTTGCTTCAAACCCGTTTGCGGCTCTCAAAAATCTTGTGATTGAGCCGGATTCGGAAGAGTAAAATAAAATTTCTTCTCCTAAATGGTGAAGAAATGCTGTATCTACGTACAAAATGTGTCAGTACGTGGTATAGTATCCAACGCATTATGTGAATGGGTCGCGCCCTCATGTGTTTTAGGGGCGCTAGCAAGAGCAAAAGAGGTTTAAGATGGCAGTACCTAAACAAAAGAAGGGCCGCGGCGCAACCCACACCCGTCGTTCGGCAAACAGCAAGCTTAACGCAGCAGCTCGCTCTGTATGCCCACAGTGCGGCGCTCCAAAGCTTCCTCACCACGTATGCCCTAACTGTGGCTTCTACAAGGACCGTGAGGTTGTTGTTACTGAGTAACACTCATACATTGTATGGCCAAGAAGGCCGGTTCTTTAGGGGCCGGCCTTCTTTTTTATAGCACTAAGGAGTTATCATGCCCGTTATTTGTGTAGACGTTATGGGATCTGACCAAAGCCCTGAGGTTGTTCTTGAGGGAGTTCGTATGGCTCTCGAGAAGGACAAAGAGCTAGAGGTTCTTCTCGCCGGAGCTGATGAGTTTGTTACTCCTTTTGCAAACAAGCACAATCGTGCAAAGGCTTTGGTAACCACTGAAGTTATTGCCATGAGCGAGCATCCCGCTAATGCGGTTAGACAGAAAAAGGACGCCAGTATTGTAAGAGCTGCTCAGGCAGTTAAGGCAGGAGAGGCCGATGGTCTTTTCTCGGCAGGCTCCACAGGAGCAGTGCTCACCGCTGCTACCTTTGGAATTGGTCGCATTAAAGGCGTAAAGCGCCCAGCGCTCACCTTGATTCTTCCCGGACTTGGCGGTCACAAAACAGTCTTTTTGGACACTGGCGCCAACGCTGATGTTCGTCCAGAAGTTTTGGTGCAATTTGCGCAAATGGGCAAGGCTTTTGCCAATGCTTCGCTTGGAATTGAAAATCCAACCATAGGTCTTCTCTGTAATGGATCTGAAGAGACCAAGGGTTCTGAGCTTGCTCTCTCATATCATGCAGCTCTTGCAGAGGCGGCTATTAATTTTGGTGGAAACGCTGAAGGAACTGATATTTTAGGAAGCCGTTTTGACGTCATTGTGACAGACGGCTTTACCGGAAATGTAGCTTTGAAATCTATTGAGAGCACGGGTAAATTTATTATGTCTAGCCTCAAGGGTGCAATTAATTCCTCCAAGAAGGCTGCGTTTGGAGCGCTGCTTTTGAAGGATGCTCTTAAGGCTACGGCAGCAGAACTTTCAGGAGATTCTGTTGGTGGTGCCTTCTTGCTGGGCGTCTCGGCTCCTGTACTTAAAGGACATGGTGCTACCAGCTCTTCTGCAGTGTGCGCAGGAACACTCTCTGCAGCCAATGCAGTACGCGCCAATCTAATTGAGAAAATCTCTTCTTCAATTCAGCTGTAATAAAAGCGCCTGTAGCATAAAACTTTTTATAAGGTATGGTGGAGCCCATGGACAATTCTGTGGGCTTTACTTTTTTAAGATTGTTTGTTTCAGCTTTAGTAATGTCATCATACAGATGCCCATCACGGGGTAAAATTAAAAGCGTCATTGTTGTGTGCAAGGAGGATGTATGGATCGCACAGAAACACTTGAAAAGGTAATTGACGTTGTTAGAGAGACTCTTGACCTTGACGATTCCGTTGAGCTCACAGAGGGCACCTCATTTAAAGATCTTGGTGCAGACTCATTTGATCTTTTGCAGCTTGTCACAGACCTTGAGCAAGAGTTTGATATGACTTTTGATGCAGAGAACATCGATGAGATTGCTACCGTTGGTGACGCAGTAGATGCTATTCTTGCTGCTTAAGTAGGTTTTATACGTGAAATTGCACGAACGAGTAGCTGCTGCAGAAGCTATTTGCGGTCACACATTTACTAATAAAGAACTAATCGAGGCTGCCCTCACACACCCTTCGGCGGTGGAGGGCAAGCCTGTTTCTGCTTCGTATGAGCGCCTGGAGTTCTTGGGCGACTCAATTCTTGGTGCCATTATTGCAACAGAGCTGTTTGAGCGTTATCCAGATATGGATGAAGGCCAGCTTACTAGGCTGAAAATTTCTCTCGTATCCGGCCACACGCTCTCTATTGTCTCTGATGCTTTAGGAATTTCTCCCTTAATTGTTATGGGAATTTCTGAGAAGGGCACGGGAAAGCGTGGCATGAAGTCTGCTTTGGAGAATGTTTACGAGTCCATTGTTGGCGCGCTCTACCTTGATGCGGGCTTTGATCCAACGCACGAGTTTGTTATTCGTACGCTTGGACCTCATATTTCTCCAGCGCTGGCAGTTCGTTCGGTAAGTCCTAAATCTCGTTTGCAGGAAGCGGTACAAGCTAAAGGTAAGGCTACCCCAGAGTACAAGCTTATTGGCGAGAGCGGCCCTGCTCATACGCCAACGTTTACCGCTGTGGTATTTGTCGACGGCCTTAAGGTGGGTCGTGGACAGGGACCATCAAAGAAAGCTGCAGAGTCAGAAGCCGCTCAAGACGCGTTGGTACGTCTTGGTGTGGATGATGCTCCGCTTGATGCTGATGCAGAAATGCACCTAAGGTAGAAAGGTACCCTGTACCCGTGTATCTAAAATCGCTGACACTCAAGGGTTTTAAGTCATTCGCTGATAAAACTCAGATGGTTTTTGACCCCGGTCTTACCGTTGTCGTTGGTCCTAACGGCTCGGGTAAGTCCAATGTCTCTGACGCAATTCTCTGGGTATTGGGCGAGCAGAGCGCAAAGATGCTCCGTGGCCAGGCTATGGAAGACGTCATCTTCTCTGGCTCATCAGCAAGGGGAGCGGTGGGTGTTGCCGAGGTAACGCTGGTTCTGGATAACTCCGACCACACCATTCCTATTGATTTCTCTGAAATTGGTATTACCAGGCGCATGTATCGCTCTGGAGAGTCTGAGTACCTGATTAACGGTGCTCCTTCAAGACTCATGGATATCCAGGACATTTTGCATGACTCTGGCCTGGGCAAAGATACTCACTCCATTATTTCCCAGGGCAAGCTTGACTCTATTCTGTCTAGCCGCCCTGAGCAGCGTCGTGAGCTCATTGAAGAGGCAGCAGATATCTCTAAGCATCGCCGCCGCAAAGAGCGTGCGGAACGCAAAATCTCTTCTATGGATGAGAATCTCACGCGAGCCAAAGTGGTTTCTCGCGAGATTACCCGCCAGCTTAAACCGCTTGAGAGGCAGGTAGACAAGGCTTCTCGTGCAAAAGATTTGTCCTCCCAGCTCAAGGATTTGACGGTTCAGCTTGCAGTGGATGACCTTCGTCAGCTGCAGTTTACGCACGGCAAGCTGGAGGCTCGCGCAAAAGAGGCTGAGGCTGCTATTGAGCTTGCGCAGTATCGTGCGGGCGAGAAAAACCGTGAGCTTGAAAAGCTCCAGTCACTTCTTGAACAAAAGGGTCTCTTTGTTGGAGACTTGGGCGAGCAGCGCCGTCGCATGCAAGAGATTCTTGGTCGAATGGGATCTGACATGCGTCTTTTGGAGGAGAAGGGCAAGAACATGGTTTCTCGCCTTTCTGATACGCGTATGCAGCTTTCTGTGATGGATAAGCAGAAGGCAGACGCGGCAAAAGAGAACGAAGAGCTTTCTGGTCAGCTGGCAACAATTCGTGCAAAGGTTGCGGATCTGACAGAGAGCGTGAATGCGCTCCAAGAGGCGGCTAACCAGGCAATTGCCGAGCGTCGTGCTCTGGATGTAAAGATTTCTGATTGCACTGCGTCTGAGCGTAGTGCGCGCAATACCGCTGACAAAGAGACGCTTGCGTATGTAAAGCTTGAAGAGCAGATTGCTCATGCGCAGGTAGAAGACCAGATGTTTGAGTCCAGGTTGTCTCAGATTACCGAGGCGCTTGAGATTGCTCAAGCTGCCTTGGAAGATAGTGGCGCTAAAGAAGCAGAGCTTACCGCAGCTCTTGAGACGGCTCGTCAGGAGTCTGAGGCCTTTGTCGCTGAGATTTCTGAGCGCGCTTCTGCACTTGAGGCGGCTCGTGAGGCAGAGCGCACTGCTCGCCAGGAGCTTTCAAGCAGTGAGGCTACACTTGAGGCGCTTCGTGCGCTTGACGTGGAAGTCCAAAAGGGAAGTCCTCTGGCAGAAAAGCTTGTCTCTGACACGGCAACCGCTTCTCTTGTTTCTGGCAGACTTGCTGATTACCTTGAGGTTCAGCCTGAGTTTGAAGCTCTTGTTGAGCAGCTTTTGGGAGAAGATCTTTCCGCACTTGTTGTAGACAAGAAGCAAAACGTTCATGCGCTCTTTGAGCGTGTTCAGGCGCTTTCTGAGGACGGTAAGGCTACGCTGGTTGCTCTTTCTGACGCAACTCCAGCTCTTGCTGCGCCTACGCACACAACGCCTCTGCTTGAGTATGTTTCTGCTCAGAAGGGTGCCGAAGCCCTTGTACAGGCACTCTTTGGTCATGTTTTTGTTGCCCAGAGCCTAGATGACGCCTACGCTGCCCAGAAAGATGAGCCTCGCGGGCTTTATGTGCTCCCTGACGGCACGTTGCTCTACTCAGATGGTCGTCTGGTCCTGGGGCACGCATCTCAGGCTGAGGACGGCTCTCTTGAGCGTAAACGCCGTATTCGCGAGCTTGAGGGCGCTCTTCCTGCTCTCAAACGCCATCTAGAGGCTGCTCGCTCTGCAGTTACCAACTGCGAGAATGAGCTGGCTTCAGTGCGCGAGAAAAGCGCGCAGTCCAAGGGCGAGGTTGCTCGCCTCAACGGTGAGCTTACCTCTATTGCTGCAGAGCGAGGCCGTCTTGAGGGACAGGTTGCTTCTTCTCAGGCAGAGCTGAAGCAAGTCAGCACTTCTCGAGAGCAGGCAAAAGAGCGTGCTCAGGAGGCTCGTGCGCATATTGATGAGCACAAACGTGCCGCAGAAGAAGCTAAGGCTCGCATGGAGTCGCTTGCATCTGAGCTCAAAGAGCTGCAGGACCAGCATGAGGATGCCATTCGCGCGCAGGGTAGGGCCAACCGAGAGCTTTCGGATGCAAAGACGGACCTGACTGTTGCAAAAGAGCGTGCAACTAGTATGGCTTCTCGCCAGGCAGAGCTTGAGAGGCGTCTGTCTCAGCTGGATGAGCAGCTTGCTGCCGCTAAGCAGGCAACGCACGCGCTTGAGGTGATTAGGCTGCGCGTTGACCCGCTGTACAAGCGTTACGACGCTCTGCACCAGAAGGCGCTTGAGTGGGCTTCTAGGCTCAAGGATCGCGCGTCGCTGGCAGAGGCAGACTCAGAGACGCTTCGAGAAACCATCTCTGAGGCTAAAGATGCTGCTTCTGAAGCTGCGCTTGCGGTAGAAAAAGAGAAAGACGCTGCTAACCAAATTAGCGTTGAGATTGGCAAGCTTGAGGTTCAGGTTCAAAACGCCATCGAGGCCATTCTTGCCACAGGTGCTTCGCTGGACGAGGCATTGACGCTGCCTGAGCCAGAAGACAGAGAGCAGGCAGAGCGCCTTGCTGCATCGCTCAAGAGCCAACTTGAGGCACTTGGTCCTGTCAATGCTGTTGCCATGGATGAGTACGAGCGTCTCAAAGAGCGTGCTGACTACATTAACGAGCAGGTAGCTGACTTAGAGGCAGCTAGAACTTCTCTGAAGAAAATCATCTCGGCCATTGACCGCAAGATGCGTAGCCGCTTCCTTGTTGTCTTTGACCGCGTCAACCAGAACTTCTCCGAGATCTTCTCCATGCTGTTCCCTGGCGGCCACGCACACATTGAGCTTACCGACCCAGACCATCTCTCCGAGACAGGCATTGAGATTGTGGCTCAGCCGCGCGGTAAGCGCATTACCAAGATGATGCTCATGTCAGGTGGCGAGAAGAGCCTCACCGCCCTGGCATTGCTCTTTGCTGTGTACAGGACGCGTACTGTTCCGTTCTACGTCTTTGATGAGGTTGAGGCTGCGCTCGACGACGCCAACCTCTCCAAGCTGCTTGATGCCATTGAGCAGCTCAAAGAGACAACACAGTTGATTGTCATTTCTCACCAGAGGCGCACTATGGAGCAGGCAGACGTACTGTATGGTGTATCTATGCAGGCAGATGGAGTCAGCCACGTTGTCTCTCAGAGGCTTGATAAGACAACCGGAAAGGTAGTTGATATCTAATGGGCTTTATGGATAATCTTCGCCGCGGTCTTGAGCGTTCCCGTGAGACCTTAAGCGAAATCTTTTATATGGGCGGAGAGGTCACCGAAGACTTTTGGGATGACCTCGAGGACACACTGGTTATGGGAGACATGGGCGCTGAGGTGGCTATGCGTGTCACCGATGACCTACGTGAACGTGCTGCGCGAGAAAACCTTATGCGCTCCGATCAGCTTCGCCGCGCCCTTGTAGAGCGCCTTACAGCAGAGTTTCCTGTTGCAGAAAGAGACCCCTTTACAGATACGCCTTCCATTGTCTTGTTTGTAGGCATTAATGGCGCTGGTAAAACCACCACTGTTGGAAAGATTGCTGGTCGCGCACATGCCAGCGGCGTTAAGACCTTGATTGGTGGCGCTGATACTTTCCGTGCTGCTGCAATTGAGCAGCTGCAGGTATGGGGAGAGCGCTCTGGTATTGAGGTAGTAACCAGAGAGCGCGGCGCTGATCCTGCAAGCGTTTGTTTTGAGGTTGTCGAGACTGCAGAAAAACAAGGCACTGAGCTGGTTCTTATTGATACTGCTGGACGCCTTCATACCTCATCTGATCTGATGCGCGAGCTTGCTAAGGTTGTCTCGGTTACCAGAAAGCGCGCAGGAGATATTCCTGTGAGCGTTGTCTTGGTTATTGATGCAACTACCGGTCAAAATGGCCTTAACCAGGCAAAAGAGTTCAATGATGCACTGTCTTTGGATGGTCTTATTGTTACAAAGCTTGATGGCACTGCAAAGGGAGGAATTGCTCTGGCAATTTCTAACCAGCTTAACCTGCCTATTTATCGTATTGGTGTGGGCGAGTCAATTGATGATCTTCAGACGTTTGATGCTCGTTCATTCTGTGAAGCACTTGTTGGTGAGGGAGTTCAGTAATGTTTAACAGCCTGCAAGATAGACTGCAAAATACATTTTCCGCTCTGCGCGGAAAGGGCCGTCTCACTGAGGACGATATCAATTCAGCAATGCGAGAAATTCGCATGGCTCTTCTCGAGGCTGACGTTAACTACAAGGTAGTTAAAGAATTTGTTGGCCGCTGCAAAGAGCAGTGCATGACCGCTGACGTCCTGGAGTCTTTGTCCCCAGCTCAAAACGTTGTCCGTATTGTTCTGGATGAGCTCACGGCGCTGCTTGGCTCAACCGAGTCCAAGCTTACGCTGGCACAGAACCGCATTCCAAACGTCATCATGCTTGTTGGTCTTCAGGGCTCCGGTAAGACTACCGCGGCTGCAAAACTTGCCTACCTGCTTAAGTCTCAGGGAAAGAATCCTCTGCTTGCCGCCTGCGACGTTCACCGTCCTGCAGCAGCAGATCAGCTCGAAACACTTGGTTCAGAGATTGGCGTAGCAGTCTATCGCGGCGATGGCAAAGACGCTGTTGCTATTGCGTCTCAGGCAATCCAGGAGGCTGTTGATCACCTCAACGACCTGGTAATTGTCGATACCGCTGGCCGTCTTCAAATTGACGAAGAAATGATGGAAGAGGCCGTTGCCATCAAGCGCGCCGTCAAGCCAGATCAGATTCTTATGGTTGTCGACGCCATGACCGGCCAGGATATTGTCAACGTTGTGAGCACCTTCGCCGAGCGCGTAGACTTTGACGGCGTTATCATGTCCAAGCTTGATGGCGATGCTCGTGGCGGTGGCGCACTTTCCGTACGCGAGGTTACCGGCAAACCTATCAAGTTTGTTTCTATGGGCGAGAAACCCGATTCACTTGAGGTTTTCCACCCAGATCGTATGGCTAAGCGCATCCTTGGCATGGGCGACGTTATCTCTATTGTCGAGAAGGCCCAGCAAGCAGCAGACGAGAAGCAGGTTGAAGATGCTGAGCGCATGTTGCGCGAGGGCTTCACTATGGATGACCTGCTTAATCAGATGAACCAAATCCGCAAGATGGGCGGTCTTGCAAAGCTTATTAGTGCTCTACCTGGTGGTGACCGCATGATGGCCCAGCAGGGTGGTGTGGATGATAGCTCTATGGGAAAGATTGAAGCCATCATTCATTCCATGACCAAGGAAGAGCGTGCACGTCCTAAGATTATTAACGGACAGCGCCGTCGTCGTATTTCCATGGGTTCTGGTCGTAGTGTTCAGGAAGTCAATCAGCTTATTCGTCAGTGGGGAGAGATGAATAAGATGATGGGCAAAATGAAGGCTATGACTCAGGGTGGTAATACAAAGAAGGGTCGCCGTGCTATGGAGTCTATGATGAAGAACATGGGCTTTGGTGGAGGTCAAATGCCCCGCTTCTAGGCTTTACCGATAAATATTTTTATATAAGAAATGCTTTGGTCTGATTACTATCCCTACTGCTTTTTGTTACACATGGTAAACTTTCTCAAAAAGCAGTGGGGAGTAATTATGTCAATTAAGCGTATTACCTTTGTTGTATTAGGATGTGTAAGTTTGGCGCTTGCCGTAATTGGCGTAGTGCTTCCTATTTTGCCCACTGTTCCATTTTTAGCGCTCGCAGCATTTTGCTTTGCAAAATCATCCGATCGACTTAATAATTGGCTTATTAACACGAAGTTTTATCAAAATAATCTTGCTGATTTTAAAGCTGGAAAAGGGATGACTGTTAAGACTAAAGTGCGCATTCTTGCCACAGTAACTTTGGTCATGGCTATAGGTCTGATTGCCATGCTTATGAAAGGCATTATTGTTGGCAGTATTATTCTTAGTGTTGTTTGGTTAGGCCACATTTACTATTTTGGTTTTAAAGTTAAAACGCGTGAAGAGTAAACAATTGTTACAATAGCTTTTAGTTAGTTTCATTATTATTCGGTAATGATGAGGTGACTGAAGATGCAGCGTAAAAGAAAAGTAGTTTTGTTTACTCTTGGGGTAATGCTCATTGCCGTTGTATTCATATGTAGTTGGTTTAGACCCGAAGCAGTTAAAGAACGAAATCTTGATTTTTTAAAACATGAAGCTGCGGAATTTATACGGGAGAAATCAGTTGGTAATATTTTCTCGTATAAAAAGTTTGAGTCTGGGGAATATAGGACCCATACTTGCAATTTAAACGACGTGTATATATCTGGTCCAATTTTATCAATTGTAGAGAAAGACAATGAATTATTAGACGGTGGCATTTCGTGGGTTGTAAGTGTTAATGGAGAAATCATTGGAACAATCGAGCAAGATGCCGCTTTATATTCAGTTTCTCTCTCATCACAAGATTTTGATCAATATATTCTTTATGGGACTGCTTACGTTCTGCAAGCTATAAGCACTCGCAAATTACCTGCCGTCTCCTACTATGAATACGATACAGATGGTGGAGGAACCTTTCTGTCTGATAATATACTTGCGACATTTAATTACGGCACAGGAGACTATGGTTTTGATAAAGCATTCAGCAAATTTCCTTCTGCCAGTTCATTGATCACTTCTCGCTTAGGTTCAGAGTATCTTGATTTTATGGCAAACAAAGAGCGTGTTGTAGATCTTCCGTAAGACATAAAAAATGCGCGCTTCAGAATTATTTTCTAAAGCGCGCATAAACTTTTTTCAAAAAAACCTAGTAGTGGATGATAATTGGATCTCCATCTTTGGCAATATCAAAGAGTTTTTGAGCGTTTTCATAGCTTAGGTTGATGCAGCCATGACTACCGCCAGTTCTGTAGATGTTTCCACCAAACGCACTTCTCCATGGAGCGTTGTGAAAACCAACTTCCTGACCTTTTACACCCAACCAGAAGTCAACGTGTGCATCCCAACCTGGTTTGCCATTCTCGTCATTTGGACCAAGAAGACGAGCGTTTCTGATATGACTGGTAATATACCAGACTCCTTCTGGAGTGTTGTGATGTCCGTCTGGGATACCCGTTACTACATCGGCTTCCCAAAGAATTGTGCCATCATCACCATAAAG
>CAKAPZ010000010.1 GCA_916720015.1 uncultured Atopobium sp.
ATTTCATCTGCAACGTCTAAGCGCCAACCACGAGCGCCACGGCGCAACCACGTTCTAATAACGCCATTCTCGCCACAAATAAACTCCTGGTAGTCAGGGTTATCAGACACAATAGTCGGAAGCGCGTCTACGCCCCACCAACTCTCATACGTTCCATCCTCACGGAACGTAAACCACTCATCATAGGCAGAGCCAGCCTGCTGAACTGCTCCTGGTTCAGAGTAGTTAGAGAATTTATTAAAGTATTTTGAATCAGCGCCACAATGATTAAAAACGCCATCCAAAATAATAGAAATACCATGCTCAGCTGCTTTAACGCAGAGACGTTCAAAATCCTCCACGGTGCCCAAAACGGGATCAACTTCCAAATAATCCGCAATATCGTAGCGATGATTACTAGAAGCAGCATAGATGGGATTCAAATAAAGCGCAGTTATTCCAAGGTTTTCCAAATAAGAAAGCTTCTCTTCAATACCAGCCAAAGAACCGCCGTAGAAATCCCACACAGTCACGCGGCCGTTGGCATCTCGCTGATACTCGGGAGTCTTCTCCCAGTCCTCAACCAGCTGGCGAGAAACCCCATTTCTTGGAACGGCAAGCGCCTGCTTGGTACGTTCGCGCCAGTTTGCATCTCGTGCAAATCTGTCAGGGAAAATCTGGTAGACAACTCCCCCCTTGTACCAGCTAGGGTCTTCTACACCCGCAAAGCTACCACGAGGCTCATAGCAGGTAATCTGAAATGATGGTGGCTCGCCATAGGCAAAGTTGCCAACACCGGTGCACCTATTTTCTTGAGCACCATATGACCAAACTGCTCCGTCAGAAGCCTGCAACTCAAAGCGATACCAAATAAGGCCTATAGCAGCTGGTTTAACAGTTGCTTCAAAGCACTGCGCATAGTCGGGTACATCAGCTGGGAGCGCGCCAGCAAAATCACTCTTTTGCATCACAACGCGTTTCTCGCCAGACAGAGCTTGGGCCTCTGGAGACGATTCAGGTCCATACTCTTGCCAGAGACGAAGCGTTACTGATTGAACATCATCGTCCCAAGCAAATATTCTGATTGTTGCTGAAGTACCTAGTTCTACCGCGCCTTTTGGATCCCTACAAACAATGTTTGAGGTGTTGTGAAAAGCCTGCATTCTTACCAATCTCGACGACGTACATACCTGATAATCTCAGGGTGTAGTAAATGATACACGTCAAGATATTCATTTGCAGCGTTATGCCAACTAAAGTCCTCTGTCATCGCCTGTTTTACAAGATTTGCCCACGCTTGTTTATCGTTTCTATACACATCGGCGGCGTACAGAATAATATCTGCCATTTCATCTGCGTTTTGATTGGCAAAACTAAAGCCGGTTCCTTCTCCCGTAAACTGGTTGAACGGTTTTACAGAATCTGCCAGACCGCCCGTCTCGCGAACTACAGGAAGCGTGCCATAACGCATAGAAATCATCTGAGAAAGGCCGCAAGGCTCAAACTCTGAAGGCATCAAAAACATATCTGCACCTGCATACATGCGGTGAGAAAGCGCAATATCAAACTCAATACGTGCTGCCATACGGTTGCCATAGTGCCCATCAAAGAAGCGCATAGCGTCTTCTTGTTCAGCGTCACCAGTTCCTAGAACAGCAACCTCAATACCTGCACAAATAAGGCGGTCCATCGCATAGCGAATCAGGCCCAAACCCTTCTGGTTAGTCAAACGAGTAACCATTACCGCAAGTGGCGCATCCGGATCTACCTCAAGCCCCAGCTCTTCTTGCAGCTGACGCTTACACTCAGCCTTTCCTTCCATATGACGTGCCGAGAAGTTCTGTGGAATATAAGAATCACTTGCAGGTGACCACGCACCAATATCAATACCATTCAGGATGCCGCGCAGTACACTTTGACGGCGACGGAAGATATCATCCATTCCCTCTCCGAAGTGCTCTGTCTGCAGCTCACGGGCATACGTTGGGCTAACGGTGAGCAGATAATCAGAGTAGCAAAGCGCGCCCTTCATAAAGTTGATAGAGCTTGCGTCACATCTCAGTTGATCAACCGCAGCTGGAATATCAGCAAGGCCAAGCACGTCGCTCAGCATCTTGTCAGTAAACTGGCCTTGGAACTTGACGTTATGAATGGAGAAGACCGTCTTAACGTTGTGGACCTCAGGGACGCCCTGATACTGCTCACGCAGAAATACGGGTGCCAGTGCCGTTTGCCAGTCATTGCAGTGCAGAACGTCGCAGGAGAGCTCTGGGACGTGTGCAATCAGCTCACACAGAGCCTTGGAGAAGAACGCATAGCGCTCTCCATCATCAAAGTAGCCATAAAGGCCATCACGAGCAAAATAGGACTCGTTATCTACAAAGTAAAAATCAACGCCTTCATGAACCAGATGCCACAGCCCACAATACTCAAAGCGCCACGAAAGAGGCACCTGAAGCTCATAGACCTTTTTCATCTTTTGTTTCCACTCGGGCTTAATGGAGCTGTAGAGTGGCGAGATAACCGCCACTCTTGCTCCTACTTTTTTAAGTGCTTGTGGCAATGAGCCCGAAACATCTCCAAGACCACCCGACTTGGAAAAAGGCGCTACCTCTGAAGTTGCATAGACAACGCGAAGTTTGCGACGCTTGGAGACTTGGGACATTGTTACGCCACCCTCTTATTATTTTTACGCTGAATAAGAATTTCTTCGCTGGTACCACGAAGCTCAGTACCCGCAGGAATAACGTTAGAGCGATCCACAATAGCGTGCTCGACTACAGAGCCTTCCTTAACAATGCAGCCCTCCATCACAATGGAATCACGAACGATAGCACCGCGCTCAATAATGACGTTACGGCCAAGGATGGAACCAGTAACCGTTCCGCGAATGCGGCAGCCTGCAGAAATAGTAGAGTTACTTACCTTTGAGCCAATCTCAAACTTTGCAGGAGCAGTATCGTGTGCCTTTGTCTTGATGGAGCGCTCTGGAGTAAAGAGTTCATTTGCTGGCATGGGGTTCAAAAGCTCCATGTTAGCCCGATAATAAGAGTTCTTTGAGAAGATAGATGCTACATGACCTTCAAAGTGGAAGGTGCGAACCTTGACGCGGTTATAGTCAGCGTGGAGTGCCTCAAAAAGATCAAGATAATCAGTAGCTCTATACCAATCAAGCATGTCAATAAGCAGGTCGCGCTTGATAATAAAGCAGTCGAGAGAAGCCTCGTCTCCGCGCTGAACACCATTGTGCGTTTTAACTACACGGTCACCGTCAAGCTCAACACCAACAACGTCTCTATCGTTATAACGAGTGGTGTAGGTCATCATAGTGATGTCTGCATCGGACTCAAGGTGCTGGTCAAGCAGCTCGGTAAGATCAGAGTTGAAAACAAAATTTGAAGTGGACAACAGAACATACTCTGCATCAGTTCTCTCAAGATATGGCTTGTTGGAAATCAGATCTCTGAGCAGGAAACGAGCTCCTGCGTGGGAGGTACCAAAAGCAGATCCAGGCAGAATAAATAAACCACCGCTCTTACGGTCCAAGTTCCAGTCTTTGCCAGAGCCAAGATGATCGATAAGTGAGCGATAGTTAAAGGGCATGATTACGCCAACGGTACTAATGTCCGAATTAACCATATTTGAAAGAGGAAAATCTACCAAGCGATATCTTCCCAAGAAAGGCATGGATGCAATTGGGCGTACATCATTGGCGATTTCCATATTAGTCGAAGCATAATTGCAGGTAATAAGGCCAATTACTCTATTCATTAGTGCTCACCTCTTTCAACCACTACATCATTTCCAACAACAGCAATCTCCTTGTTCAAATCAGAGCTGCCAATATGGACGTTCTTCTCGACCACAGCGTTCTCGCCAAGAATTGCACGAATAACCACCGCACCAGGTTTAACTTCTGCGCCGGGAAGAAGCACGGAGTCAATAACGCGAGCTCCCTCACCAATAACGGCATCGGTAGACAAAATTGAATGGCGAGAATAACCAAAGATCTGGCAACCGTTACTGACCAAACAGTCATCTACCTCGCCGAAAGCGCCAATATACGCTGGTGGACGGGTAGAAGCATTGGACAGAATAGGGAACTTGTCCGAGAAGATATCAAACTTAGGCTCAGAGCCAAGCAGATCCATGCTGGTCTCGTGATAGCTTGCAATGGTACCTACATCACGCCAGAAACCCTCAAAGCGATAGGCAAAAAGACGTTTGTCATCATCAAGCAACGTCGGAATAATATCGCCGCCAAAGTCATGAGAAGATTCAGGATTCTTTGCGTCCTCACGCAAAGTCTCAAGAAGCAGATCTGTGCTAAAGATATAGATTCCCATGGACGCCAGGTTGGACTCTGGCTCTTTGGGTTTCTCGGAAAACTTAGTGATCCTATCCTCATCATCAATGGACATGATGCCGAAGCGAGAGGCCTCTTCCCAAGGAACAGGCATAACAGCAATGGTGAGGTCTGCGTTGTTCTTCTTATGGCAGGCGAGCATCTCGCCGTAGTCCATACGGTAAAGCTGATCGCCAGAGAGAATTAGTACGTAATCAGGGTTATTCTGCTCAATGTAACCAATATTCTGGGTGACGGCATCTGCGGTTCCCGCATACCACGCACCACCAGACTGAGTAGCAAATGGAGGAAGAATAGAAATTCCACCACCGCGCTCATCAAGGTCCCAAGCACTACCTGATCCCACGTAAGAGTGAAGCAAATACGGACGGTACTGTGTCAAAACACCTACCGTAGAAATTCCTGAATTTGCGCAGTTGGATAATGCAAAGTCAATAATGCGGAACTTGCCACCAAACGAGACAGCAGGTTTAGCTACTTTTGAGGTCAGAGCACCTAAGCGGCTTCCCTGTCCTCCTGCAAGTAGCATTGCAAGACATTCCCTTTTGCTCATATCCAAATCTCCTCTCTCCCCAACAGAGGTCTATATTCTCAACGCCCTACGACGATTGAACCTAAACGCAGATCCTTACACGTGCCAAATATCTTCCATGTACTCCCTGATAGTTCTATCAGCCGAGAAGAAACCAGAGTTTGCCGTATTGTGAAGTGCGCGAGCATTCCAGCTACGACGGTCTGCATAGGACTGAGTAAGCTCTTCCCATGCCTTCACATAGGCATCAAAGTCAATAAGCACCAGGTCAGGATCATTGTTGATCAGCAGATAGTCACGAATTGACTCAAAGTTGCCAGAGAGTCGGCTCAAAGAACCATCGGTCAGCATATTTACAATACGAGCCAGCGTTGGGTTCTGGTTAAGCAGGTTTTGTGCAAAGTAGGTGCCGGAAGCATATACCTGCTGGACCTCGTCTGCACGAAGACCAAAAATCTTGATATTCTCTGGTCCTGCAAGCTCAGAGATCTCAATATTTGAACCATCATAGGTACCAAGGGTCAGAGCCGCATTCATCATAAGCTTCATGTTTGAGGTACCAGAAGCCTCTGCGCCAGCAACCGAAATCTGCTCTGAAATATCAGATGCAGCATAGATAAGCTGCGCATTTGAAACAGCAAAGTTTGGAATAAAGACAACCTTCAGGCGGCCTTCAATACGCTCATCGTTGTTGATAACATCTGCAACGGAATGAATGAGTCGGATAACTTCCTTTGCAAAGGTATAGCTCTGAGCCGCCTTACCCGAGAAGATAAAGGTGGTTGGAGCTGGTTTGTAACTTGGGTCATCAAGCATACGGTTGTAGAGATACAAAATCTTGAAGACGTTAAGCAACTGGCGCTTATACGCATGGAAGCGCTTTACCTGCGTATCAAAGATGGTATTGGTGTCCATCTCAACGCCGGTAGTCTTCTTGACGTATGCAGCAAGACGCTCTTTTTCTTCTCTCTTTGCTGCGTCCATCTTGTCCAAAAACTCAGCATCATTCTCATAGGCAGAGAGCTTCTTGAGCTCGTTGGCATCATCAAGCCAGCCGGTACCAATAGCCTCAGAAATAAGCTTTGCGTATGCGGTATTTGCCTGTGCCAGGAAGCGACGGTGGCAGATGCCGTTAGTCTTGTTATTAAATATTTCTGGACGAAGCTTGTAGAAATCCTTCAAAACACTCTGCTTCAAAATGTTTGTGTGCAGGTCAGAGACACCATTGACCGAGTGGCTAAACAGAATAGAGAGGTTAGCCATACGAACGGTGTTATCCCACAACACAGCTGTTGAAGCGAGAAGTTCGGTGTTGCCGTTAGAGTCAGCAAGCAGCTGCTCCTTATAGAGGCGATCAACCTCATCAATAAACATATACAGGCGGGGAAGCAGCTCACGGAAGGTGTTGATAGGCCACTTCTCAAGAGCCTCAGGCATAACGGTGTGGTTGGTATAAGAGATTGCGTTTCTCGCGATATCAAATGCCTCGTTAAAGTCAACGCCATGGTCATCGACAAGCAGACGCATAAGCTCTGGTCCGCACATTGCTGGGTGCGTATCGTTAGTGTGGATGCAGACGTGATCTGCAAAGTGGTCCCAATCCTCACCGTACTTATCCTTGTAAGCACGAAGAATGGTCTGAAGACCAGCGGAGACAAACAGGTACTCCTGCTTTAAGCGAAGAATGCGTCCGTGCTCACCAGAGTCATTTGGATACAGAATGGTTGAAATTGCCTCAACGTCAGAGCGGAACTTATTAGCACGTGCATAATCGCCGGCGTTAAAAGCATCAAGATCAAAGTCTTCCTCTGCTGGTTCTGCAGACCAAAGACGTAGCTTATTTACGGTCTTTGCGCCATAACCAACAATAGGCACATCGTATGGAACAGCCCTTACTACCTGGCCACCCTCTTGCGAGAACCAGAAGTTGCCATTCTCGTCTTCATGCCTTACAACGGTGCCACCAAAGCGCACTAGTACGCTGGAATCGTCTTTTCTGACTTCCCATGGATATCCATTTGCCAGCCAGTTATCGGTACGCTCTACCTGGCGTCCATCCTTAATCTCCTGGCGGAAGAGGCCGTAGCGGTATCTCATGCCATTACCAAAGCCAGCCATTCCCTCGTGTGCCATGGAGTCCAGGAAGCACGCGGCGAGTCTACCCAGACCACCATTGCCAAGGCCAGGGTCTACCTCTTGAGCGGCAAGCTCATGAAGAGAGGTGCCCATCTCTTTAAGGCCCTCTGCAACAACGTCGGTAATACCAAGATTGAGCAGGTAATTTTCAAGCAGTGGTCCTAGAAGGAACTCAAGGGAGAAGTAATAGACCTGCTTGTTTGCATGAATATAGGAGGTTGACTGAATTTCTCGCGCCTTTTCTGCAATGAGGTGAGCAAGAACGTTATAGCGCTCCTGATCAGTGCACTCTCCATAGTATTTGCCAAGAATCTTGATGAACTTATCACGATACTGATCTTCAAAATCTTGTTTATCGGTAAAAATGTTTTGTCCGTTATTTACGGCCATGCTTCCCCCTCTTTGGAAGTTCTTTCTCAAACGCTAAAACAATGCCACCAAGCGGAGGAACAGACAGTTCTACCGAATAATCTCTTCCATTCCATGCCACTGGCTTGGTGGAAAGTTTCTTAGTATTCACAATACCCGAACCGCCAAACTCTTTTGCGTCGGAATTGAATACTTCTTTCCACACGCCTGCAGAAGGCATGCCTAAACGGAATTTCTGATGGGTTGCAACGTCAAAATTGATGAGAATAACCAGGTCCTCGGAAGGCTTTCTTCCGTGACGAACAAACGAGATGATTGATTGCTCATTATTGTCTGCGTCAATCCAATCAAATCCACGGTTGTCGTAGGCATGCTGCCAAAGTCCTGGATGATTCTTATAGAAATGATTAAGGGCCTTAATAAATGCCTGCTGATGAGCGTGAGTTGGATACTCCTCAGTCAAGTAATACTCAATACCCTCGTAGTAGCGCCACTCAATAAACTGCGCAATCTCGTTGCCCATAAAGTTGAGCTTAGCGCCCGGATGAGTCATCTGATGAAGCGCCAAAGCCCTCATGCCAGCAAACTGTCTCCACCAATCTCCCGGCATGCGCTGAATAAGACTGCACTTACCATGCACGACCTCGTCATGGCTGAGTGGCAGCACAAAATTCTCATTGAACTGATACATGCTGGAGAAGGTCAGAAGACGGTGGTTACCTGGTCTATAAGGGAAATCAGTCTGACAATAGTGCAGCGTATCATTCATCCAGCCCATGTCCCACTTAAGGTTAAAGCCAAGTCCCCCAACCTCGGGAGGATAGGTAACCAGCGGCCATGCTGTGGACTCTTCTGCAATCATCAAAATATCGGGATGGTCTTTTTGAGCAGTCTCGTTGCAGAGACGCAAGAAAGCGCTTGCATCCAAATCTTCCTCTGTGCCCTTATGGTTAAAGCGCTTCTGGGAAGGATCGTCGATACCAAAATTCAAATACAACATGCTACTGACACCGTCAACACGAATGCCATCAGCGTGATAGTCATTCAGCCACATAAGCAGGTTAGAAACAAGGAAGCTTCTAACCTCACCACGAGTAAGATCAAACTTAAGAGTTCCCCAATTAGGATGCTCTTTTTCTTCAAAGAGCTTGGTACCATCAAACTCCGCTAGACCATGAGCATCTTTACAGAAGCCTCCTGGGACCCAGTCCAAAATGACGCCAATACCAGCCTGATGACAGCAGTCAATAAAGTGTTTGAACTGGGCAGGATTGCCATACCTTGAGGTGGGAGCAAAATAACCCGTTACCTGATAACCCCAAGATCCATCAAAAGGATGCTCCATAACAGGGAGAAGCTCAATGTGGGTGTAGCCCATATCTTTAACATAGGCTACCAGCTCTTCTGAGAGGTCATCATAGGTGTAGAAGGCATCTACGTTGGTGTCAAAATAGTCCTTGGGTTCTTCAGTCTGCTCTACAGTCTCTGTATCAGCAGAATCTTCCTCTTGGGCAGTCAGGTCAGTATGCTGCTTCCAGCTCCCAAGATGAACTTCAAAGATGTTAAGAGGACTATGCAGGAACTTAAGTGTTGCACGCCTTTTCATCCATGCTTCGTCTTCCCAAACGTACACGTCTGGGTCAAACGTAATAGATGCCGTATGTGGTCTGACCTCCGCATAGGTACCATAGGGGTCAGCCTTAAAAATCTTCTGTCCAGAAGCGGATACAATCAGGAATTTATACAATACTTCCGAGGTGATTCCTGGAATAAAACCTTCCCAGATTCCGCCATGATTTGAGCGAGAAAGAACGTTGACGGTATCATCCCAATTATTAAAGTCTCCAACAACAGAGACAGAGGCTGCATTGGGGGCCCAAACCGCAAAATGATAACCTTCAACTCCATCTTCTTGAACCGCAGGGTGTGCACCTAATTTCTTGTGACTCTGGAACCATTTTCCTTGCGCAAACAAGTATGCATCCTGGTCACTCACTGCTAACGATGCATTTAACTCTGCCATACTCACCCCCGCGCTCATCTATGAATTCTACGCATTTTATAGATTTGTTATCCATAAATACTCGTAGTTGATAGTTACTAAGATAAACCATTACAAGGTAAAACACGGTGACAAACAGTCAATATGACTTTCACCGATAAAAAACGACCGTACGCGTTATTTTTTGTTTTCACCGATTTTTGTTAATAATAGTGAATAAAAATTGCAACTAAAAGAAATGGCAGCTTATCCAAATAAACTGCCATTTGATACATAAACTTTTTATATAACCGTGAAGCGACTTAAGAAAGCTGGCTTCTACAAGTCCTCTTCCTAAAGTGATTCTTCAGATTACTTGCAACTACATCTTGCGTGGTACAGCCGTCTCAACTGAAGGAGCATGTGCAGCAATTACATCAAGAGCTGCTGTCTCTTGGTCCTTCTCGCCAGAAGCAACTGCCCTACCGTATGCGTCGGTATCAAGAATTGCCTGGCGGAAGCGATCAGTTGTAAATCCATAAGGAGCGCGACCCCACTCGTTGGTCTTCTGAGCTCGCTCAACAATGATGTCCAGGTCAGCATCAACTGATTCTGGAGTAATGTCCAGATTGGCCAAGGTGGTTGGGAGACCAAGCTTTCTATTAAGCGCCACCTGCTCCTCAAGTGCCTTAAGGTTGCCGTCAAAGGCGTAAAGAACGCAGGTACCAAAGGAAACAACCTCACCATGAAGGTGTTTCTCGCCACGCTCGCCCAGAGCAGTAAAGGCATTGTAGAAGGCATGAGCGGTTGAGGAATTGAAGTAATACGCACCGCGCTCAGCACCAATGTTGGTGGTCATGTTAGACACAACACCAGCGGTAATGATGATGTTAAGAACAACGTTTTCAAATGCTTCAGAAACAATACCAGCACGCTTGTCTACAAGTGCCTGCTCTGCGTTGTCAAACAGAGGTTCAATACAAGCGCCTGCGGCAAGAGCGCGACCCATAAGAGGGCTGTGGAGCAGCTCAACTTCTCTGGAAGAAAGTTCAACCTCAGGACCCTTAGAGAAGGCATCGCCAATTCCTGCCCAGAAGTACTCATCCGGACTCTCTGCAATAATCTGCGTATCAATAAAGGTATGAACGGGCAGCTCAGCAGGAATGAAGTACGTATCTGCAGAACCGTCTTCTTTATAGAAAACAGCAATTCTTGTTACAGGAGCGCAGTTAGAAGCAAGTGTTGGGAAGGTAAAGTATGGCTTGTCCAGGATAGTTGCAATCTCTTTACCCTCATCAATTGCACGACCACCGCCAACAAGGAAGAGCATATCAGCAGCAATAACCTCAGGCATTGCTGCAATTTTCTTGGCATTTGCGTGCGTAGAGTTAGTGCCGTAAGAAATCCAAGAAGAAATAGAAACCTCAGAACCCGCAAGTGCAGCCTCAAGCTTTGGACGTGCCTTCTCCATTGCAGTTGGTCCACCAATGACTACTGCATTTTTGCCAAAGCGCTTAACAATGTGCAGTACCGACTTATAAGCATCAACACCAATGGTGTATGAAGGCAGATACTCCGTAAATGTTCCGCGAGATTCCATCTTTTCCATAGCGTCCTCCAAAACCTATCTCAGAAAAGCGAGAATATAACTTTAACTGAACTAGTTATGTTTTTGCAGCATAAATCCTTGAACGAGCGTTTCCTCTGCCTCTTTATAGGCTGACGAGAAAAACTCTGTATCAAGCATTTGATACTGCGGGGAGCTCACACTATTCTGGCGATTCTCCTCCGCAATGCGCTGTATAACCTGAAGTGTTTGCTCAACATCTGAATGCGTAAATCCATACTGTGGATGAGCAGCAGCAACTGCAAAGAGCTCATCAGATGCTTCTGGCAGGCGATTCATAACAAGCGAGCGCCCGTAAACATCAAAATCTGCTTGCTTACGAATACGTGCATCTTCTCCTGTCGGAATATGATGAGCACGCAAAAATGCCCGTGTATGAGCGTTATACACGTGGTCGCAAACAAGGTGACACCAAATGCCCACGAAAAACTCTCTAAGCTGGCGCTGATCTACTAAGCTGCGCTGCTCAGGTGAACAATACGATACATTTGGCTGAATAAAGTCAGTCTGTAGCAGATACTCAGCAGGATTAAGACCACCCATAAAATTACGCTGATACCGCTTATAACTTGGAATAGGCAAACTTCCTGGGTATGACTGATGGCTTCGACCGTATCTCACCTTGTGAGAATAGCCTGGAACCATAAAGCCAATGTGTACATCAGGCGCAACGTTTCCAAGCAGAAATGCATCAGGGTAGTGAATATCTACACCCAAGTAACCGGCTCCTTTCTCAAGGAGCCGGTCAGCATGAGCAATATGTACGTTCCAACTTGGCACTACAATTACCTGCTTATCCGCGAATTTCGCCGCCGGTAGAACGAAGGACCTTCTCCACAAGCTTAGTGTGGGTTTTCTCGACCTCTTCCGAAGTAAGCGTTCTGTCGTCTGCGCGATACGTAAGCGAGAAGGCCATGGACTTCTTGCCTTCACCAACACGCAGGGCATCGCGGTACACGTCAAAGAGTCTGATGTCGCAGAGGAGCTTGCCGCCTGCAGATTTTAAGCGCTGAATCAGTTGCTCAGCAGTAACGTTCTCGTCAACAACAAGTGCCAGGTCAATGGAGATGCCTGGGTAGGTTGGAGGTTCAACAATAGGAAGGTCTTTCTGGGCTAGACGCAAAAGTGACGCAACAGAAATCTCAAAGGCAATGACTGGAACCTCAATGTCAAAGTTCTGGAGCGACAAAGGATGAATGTTTCCAACCCAACCGATTGTCTCGCTACCTGCAAGAATCTCGGCAGCGCGACCAGGCTGCAGCCAACCATATTGCTCTGGCTCAGCTACACGGAAACGAACCTTAGGGATGCGAAGTGCCTCAAGCAGACCCTCAACAATACCCTTGGCATCAAAGAAATCGTAGGCTGGATACTTAGCATTCCAAGCGTCATCTGCTGGACGACCAACCAATACGCCACAGACATAGCTTGGCTCATCTGGCTGGCTCTTATCCTTATGTCCAAAGAGTACACGGCCCAGCTCATACATGGCAATATTAGAGACACCGTGAGCAAGGTTGTATGCAATAGAGCGCAGAAGACCTGGAACAATGGAGCGACGCATTTCAGACTGATCAGCAACAAGTGGGCTAATAACCTTTACCGGAACGCCTCTTCCCTCTTCGCTCATACCAAGCTTAGAGAGGTCATCTGGACTTGCGAACAAATATGACTTTGTCTCGTTGAGGCCAAGGGAGCGCAGCGTACGGCCAATCTTTCTGATCTGACGCTGATCTGAAGTCAAACCGCCTGCATGGTTTCTTGCTGCTGGAAGAGTTGCCTCAATATCACCTTCACCCCACAGGCGAACAATCTCCTCAATAAGGTCAACCTCACGCGTAAGATCTGGGCGGTTTGTAGGAGATACAACGCTCAGCTCTCCGTTGTCTGCTGGAGCAACCTTGCAGCCAAGGCGCGTAAGGCGAGAAACCATAAACTCTTCTGGAATCTGAGCACCTGCAAGGGCGCAGACACGCCCTGGACGAAGCGTAATAGTTACTGCCTCTTTTACCTTTGGATATACATCAACAATACCAGGACAAACCTCAGCACCACAGCACTCCTCAAAGAGAGCTGCTGCAATATCTGCAACAGATGCGCAGCCGTTTGGATCCACAAGACGCTCGTAGCGAATAGAAGCCTCACTCATAAGGTCAAGGTTTCTACTGGTACGGCTAATGTGTCCATTATCAAAGACCGCAGACTCCAAAAGAACATCAACGGTATTCTCGGTAATTTCAGAATCCAAGCCGCCCATAACACCAGCAAGCGCAATAGGAGTTTTACCGTTATCAGTAATGACGGTCATATCAGACGTGAGCTCACGGTCTTCTCCATCAAGCGTCACAATGTGCTCACCGTCTTCTGCGGCGCGAACCACAATGTGATACTTGCCATCTTCCTTGGTAAGTTTTCCAAGGTCAAAAGCGTGTAGAGGCTGGCCAGTCAGGTACATAACGTAGTTGGTAACGTCAACAACGTTGTTGATTGAGCGGCCACCACAAGCTGTAACGCGACGAGCAAGCCACTCAGGGCTTGGACCAATCTTGACGTTACGAACCACGCGAGCGGTGTACCTTGAGCAGAGCTCGGGGTCAGCAATAGTAACATCTACCTGCTCAGATGCATCTGCACCAGACTCAGAGGCAACACTTGGAAGCTCAATGTGGGTGTCGATGTCATACATTGCAGAAACCTCAACAGCCATACCTGTCATAGAGAGGCAGTCAGGACGGTTAGGGGTAATCTCACAATCAAGAACAACGTCAGACATGCCCAGGTAATCCGTAAGTGGCATACCAATTGGAGCATCCTCAGGAAGAATCATAATGCCGCTCTGGTCATCGCCAAGACCCAGCTCGCGAGAAGAGCAGTTCATGCCGCAAGACTCAACGCCACGCAGCTTGGACTTTTTAATCTTAAAGTCTCCAGGAAGTACTGCACCAATCATTGCGGTAACAATGTGGTCTCCCTGATTAAAGTTCTGAGCTCCGCAAACAATCTGTAGAGGAACAGGATTTCCGTCCTTATCCACATTATTGTTGCCCACGTCAACGAGGGTAACGTACATGTGATCAGAATCAGGATGAGGCTCTTTGCTCACAACCTGAGCTGTAACAACATAATCAAGGTTAGCGCCAACACGCTCTACAGCTTCAACCTCAGTGCCCGTGCGCACAAACTCACGCTCAAGGTCTTTTGGGTCCTGAGGAAGATCAACGAGCGTCTTCAGCCATTCATAAGATACACGCATGTGATTGCCTTTCTAATAAGACGCCGATGATTAGAACTGACGCAGGACTCTCTGGTCACCAGAGATGAGCATACGCAGGTCAGGAAGGTCATAACGAAGTGCTGCAACACGCTCAACACCAATGCCAAAGGCAAAGCCTGTGTACTTCTCGGAATCAATACCGCAGTACTTGAAGACGTTAGGATCAACCATGCCGCAGCCAAGAATCTCAAGCCAACCGGTATTCTTGCAGAAGCGGCAGCCCTCGCCGTGACAGACGCCACAAGAAACATCTACCTCGCAGCTTGGCTCAGTGAATGGGAAGAAGTGAGGACGATAGCGTGTAGCACGGTCCTTACCAAAGATCTCACGAGTAAAGTGATCAAGGGTGCCTTTGAGGTCACCAAAGGTGATTCCCTCATCAACAACAAGGCCTTCCATCTGCGTAAACTGAGGCAGGTGGTTAGCGTCTGCTGTGTCAGGACGGAATACCGTACCAGGGCAAATCATGTAAATAGGAGGCTCTTTTGTCTCCATGGTATGCACCTGAACGCCGGAGGTCTGCGTACGAAGAAGAACGTCAGACTCACCCAGTACGTGCGATTCCTTTCCTTCTGGTGCATTGTCTACTACGTAGAACGTATCCTTACCAGAACGGCTTGGGTGATCTTCAGGAGCGTTCAGCGCTGTGAAGTTGTAGTAGGTGGTCTCAACATAGGGGCCCGTCTCAATGGTGTAACCCATGCTGATGAAGATGTCTTCCATCTCTTCACGTACCTGCTCAATGAGGTGCTGAGTACCTGGGCTCAGACGACGACCTGGAAGGGTAATATCAGTTGCCTCAGCATTGAGCTGGGCTTCAAGGGCTTCTCGCTTTAAAGCAAGCTGACGCTCACGAATAGCGGTCTCAACGTTTGCGCGAACGGTGTTTGCAAGCTGACCCATTTGAGGGCGCTGATCTGCGGGAACCTGACCCATCATACGCATAATTGCTGTAAGAGAGCCCTTCTTTCCCATTGATGCAACGCGCACCTTTTCAAGTGCTTCAAGGTTTGTTGCCTTAGCAATTCCTTCAAGTACTTGCTCGCGAATTGCCGAGAGTTCCTCAGACATTCCCATGTAATTACCCTTTCAATAGAAAACCGTCCCTGAGCATATGCCCAAGGACGGAAAATTTCCGCGGTACCACCTCGGTTGATTGCACAGTTTTCTCTCTGCGCAATCCACTTCGAAGCCTAGTCTCGTTAGGCAGACGACTTCCCTACTAAGCAACAAACTGCCGTTCAAGTTGTAGCTCGGGAGTGAACTCTACCAGCGTTGTGTAGGTGTTTCTCAGCCACGAACACCCTCTCTGTTCACAACGTGCTCCGGCAAACCTCTCCGTCAACGCACTTTGTTCAGAGTATCACAC
>CAKAPZ010000011.1 GCA_916720015.1 uncultured Atopobium sp.
AACCTGACTGTTTGGCCAGGTGAAGTTGTGGTTGTGCTTGGTCCTTCTGGCTCCGGTAAATCCACTATGCTCCGTTGCATCAATCTACTGGAGACTCCTTCTGCAGGCCATATTCTTATTGAAGATCAAGAGATTACGGGCACAAACGAGGCAGAGGTAAATGCGCTTCGTAGAGATGTGGGAATGGTCTTTCAGCAGTTCAATCTGTTTGGTCATTTAACGGTTAAAGAGAACGTAATGATTGGTCAGATTAAGGTTCTAGGAAAGTCAAAAGAGGAGGCAGAGGCAGAGGCGCTAAAGCAGCTGGAGGCTGTTGGCCTTGCCGATAGAGCAGACTTCAAGCCTGGTGCGCTTTCCGGTGGACAGCAGCAGCGTGTAGCTATTGCTCGTGCTGTGGCAATGCACCCAAACGTGCTTCTTTTTGACGAGCCTACATCCGCGCTTGATCCCGAGCTTGTCCGTGGTGTTTTGGATGTTATGCGTGACTTGGCAAAGAACTCTGGCATGACCATGATTGTGGTAACGCACGAGATGGGTTTTGCAAAAGACGTAGCAGATCGCGTGGTTTTCATGGAGGAAGGAGTGGTAGTTGAGCAAGGAACTCCTAACGCTATCTTTAACAATCCTCAAAACCCTCGAACAGCGGAGTTTATTGGCGCTATTGCGTAAAACCCATACTTTTTAGAATTAATACGCAAACGTAAAAAATAAATTAGGGCGAGAAAATCTTCTCGCCCTAATTGCAGATAATAAGGTATATCTGCTCTTTATTCGCAGCTTGTGGTATGCTTTATAAGATTAAGCTTATCCTAGGGGGAATCGATGCATCACAAGAATATTCTTCTTGTATCTGCAACGACACGCTTACATGAACGTATGCGTGAACTTTCGCATGTCATTGATGTGTCTATTGCTCTTGCAAACGCTGCTTCTTTCTCGCAGGCTGCGGCTTCTGGTCATACCTTTGACCTGATTATTCTTGATCAAAAAGACCTTTCCCAGGATGTT
The DNA here is from genome assembly GCA_916720015.1 of uncultured Atopobium sp. Classification (GTDB taxonomy): domain Bacteria; phylum Actinomycetota; class Coriobacteriia; order Coriobacteriales; family Atopobiaceae; genus Lancefieldella. Next base: position 1,009 of record CAKAPZ010000011.1, read on the forward strand.
ATTAGTACGGTTGAGAATTATTCCGCACAAAATGGCGGAATTGCTCGTCTGTTTGTTGCAGACCTTGATAATCTTTCTAAATTTGTTCTGCCTGTTCAGGGCAAGAGTGATTTTATTTTGTCTACTGCAACTATCCAGGAGTTTAGCCTCAGGTGCTCGCTGCTTTTGTGGCCAGGTACCGAGAGCACTTCTAGAGATTTGGTTATTGTTGACAACATAAAGATTAACCTGGCAACATACCAGGTTTACATTGACGAATCTCCCGTTGATCTTACGTATATGGAGTATCTGCTGCTGTCGTTTTTGGCAACTCATCCATCTCGCGCATACTCGCGTGAGGCGTTGTTGCAGCGCGTTTGGGGCTTTGAGTATTGCGGCGGTACCAGAACAGTTGACGTTCACGTAAGGCGTGTTCGCTCTAAGATTGGTCCTCAGGCAGCTGCTCATCTTGAGACGGTACGTGGAGTAGGCTATCTGTTTAGAGCATAATAGCAGGTACAGATAGTTTTTTCGCAATTTGCACACGCATACTGTGCTTGCAAGTCGCTTAAGCGTGTTTCCCACAATGACAGACGAATTTTTGTCCGGTATAACGGGTAGAATACACATATTGAAAAATTGATGTTTAGCGCAGAATTACCTGCGTTAGCTATTTGCATCAGAGTGATGTTAAGGAGGGTGTCTATGGAGAACCAAGCACATGGTTTGACCACAGATTCCACTGTAAATAAGCGTTTCTCACCAGTTAAGCAGATTGGATTTATGTCTATGTTCCATAGCTCTAGCGTAAAAAGAACAGCCTGTGCAATTGCTTTTGCCGTTGCTTGTGTTCCTACCATTGCTTTGGGAGAGGGAATTTCTAAACTTCCAGCAGTATCTGGCCAGGCAAGTATTTATCAAGCAGCAACATCTCGCCCTGCTGCAGAACCAACTGATACTAAGACGGCAGAAACGGTAGCTTCTAAGGTTTTGCCTTCGGTTGTGTCCGTTAAGGCTACCAGTGATTCATCAGGCTCAACCGGTTCTGGCGTTGTATTGAACACAAATGGAGACATTCTTACCAATTACCACGTCATTGAGGGTATGGATACGTTCTCTATCTCCGTTAATGACAAAGAGTATGAGTGCACTGTCGTGGGAACAGATCCAACCTCTGACCTTGCTGTTCTTCATGCTGACCTTAAGGGAGATAGCCTAACTCCAATTGAGATTGGTAATTCCGATAACTTAGCTCCTGGTAGTTGGGTTATGAGCGTTGGTAGCCCATTTGGTCTTGATCACTCTGTTTCTGCAGGTATTGTGTCTGCTCTTTCTCGTGGAGATATGCTTGAGACAGAGGGTGGAGAAACCACTATTTATGCAAACCTCATCCAGGTTGATGCAGCTATTAACCCAGGTAATTCTGGCGGCGCTCTGGTTGACTCTAATGGCCAGCTTGTGGGTATTTGTACGTTGTTCTCGTCAGATACCAAGTCATTTGCGGGTATTGGTTTTGCAATTCCTTCTAACTATGCCATTGATATTGCAAATCAGATTCTTTCTGGCCAGCAAGTTAAGCATGCCTATATTGGTCTTTCTATGCAGACCGTTACTCCTCGAGTTGCAAAGCGCAATGATCTCTCGGTAGATTACGGTGCGTATGTAGCAGGCCTTCTTGATGATAGTCCTGCAGAGGGTGCTGGTATTAAAAAGGGTGATGTTATTGTCTCTATTGGTGGAGAGCGCGTAGTTTCTGCTGATGCAGCTATTATTGCCGTTCGCTCTCACAAGATTGGAGAGACCGTTCCTGTAGAAATCATGCGTGGAGAAGACCGCCTTACTATCAACGTCACGCTTGGTTCTGATGAGACGCTTTCTACTAAGAAAGAGAAAGAAAAGAACAGCAAGAACGAAACAAACAACGATACTGATGATAAGCAGGATCGCACTGAAGATGATGATTCCTATAGGTATTATCGTCAGCAAAATTATTGGGAAGAGTTCTGGGATTACTTCACTAATCCTTATGGAGATAAAGACGTTGATTCCGATAATCCATTTGTGAATTTCGTAGAGAGCATTACCAATAGCATTGCAGAAGTAATCTACGGCATTTTTGGTTAACACTCAGATTGCGTTTGCTGTGTTTGCGTTTGTTTGTTCTGCTATGAGTTAGGGGAGTCTCGTGGATTTACTTGTGCTGTTAGTTTTGGCTGTAGTTGTCATTGTGCTTATCGTGAGCCTTGTCACACTTTCCTCTAAGCTTTCGCAAGTAAAGACGCTGCAAGAGCAAAGTCAAACATCATCTGCAGAGCTTATAAGAAGCTCCCAAGAGTTGGATCGTCGTGTTACGGATAACATGGCAAAAATGCAAGAGCTTATGGATACAAAGCTTGAGAAGGTAAGAGAGGTAGTTGATCAAAAGCTCACCTCAACACTGCAAAATCAGACAAAGCAGACTGATCAGCGTATTGCTCAGCTTGATGCTCGTTTTGATGCTTTTCAGCGTCGTGTGGATGACAACATGAAAGCAACTTCCCAGGCTTCAACTGAGCAGCTTGGTAAGGTTAGAGAAACTGTTGACAAACAGCTCAGCGACATGCGTAAAGAGAATGAAGCAAAGCTTGAGCTTATGCGTCAGACCGTTGACGAGAAACTCCAGAAAACGCTCGATGAGCGTATGACCCAATCGTTCCAGCGCGTATCTACGCAACTTGAGCAAGTTCATCAAGGCTTGGGAGAAATGCGTGGTCTTGCGGAAGGTGTTGGAGACTTAAAGAAGGTTCTTTCTGGCGTTAAGACTCGCGGAATTGTTGGAGAAATTCAGCTTGGCGCAATTCTAAGAGACATTCTTTCTCCAGAGCAGTACGAAGAGAATGTTGCTACTGTTTCTGGTTCTACTGAGCGTGTTGAGTTTGCTGTTAAGTTGCCTGGAGAGTCAGGGGAGACCGTTTGGCTTCCTATTGATTCTAAGTTCCCAGGAGATACGTACGAGCATTTAGTGGATGCAATCAATGCAGGTAATGAGGAGGCGATTGCTGCTGCTAAAAAGGGTCTAGAGACTCGAATTAAGGCAGAGGCAAAAGATATCTCTACAAAGTATATTGCCCCACCAGAGACAACTAACTTTGCTATTTTGTTCCTTCCTTTTGAGGGACTTTATGCAGAGGTAGTCAGTCAGACGGGTCTTCTTGAGCAGCTACAGAGAGAGTATCGCGTTAATGTGTGTGGACCTTCCACTATGGCAGCACTTCTTAACAGTCTTCAAATGGGATTTCAATCTGTTGCTATTCAGAAGCATGCCGACGAAATTCAAAAGGTACTCTCTGCGGTTAAGACAGAGTTTGAGACGTATCAAGCTCAGCTTGAGAAAGCTCAGAAACAGATTAGAACTGCAGAAACCACTATTGATAAGATTCTTACTACTAGAACAAAGGCTATGAACCGCAAGCTCAGAGGTGTTACGGCTTTAGAAAGTCTTGAAGACGCACAAAGTACCCTTGGTCTTGTTGAGGAAACTATTGAAGATCAAGACGATGAGTAGTGCGTGTTTTTAAGTGCTGACGTGCTCTTTCATAGGTAGATAAAAATAGCGGCTTCGGTCGCTATTTTTTTGTTGCATAAAAATACCTTATGGGGGTATACTGTTTACAGAAACTAATACCCCCTTAGGGTATGGAAAGGAGGAGAGATGGCTCAGAAAAACGGCCAATCACAAAAGACATGCTGTCATTGTGATCACAAGGTAACCCCTCGCTCAAGCGAACTTAAAAGCGGGGTTTCTCGTCGTATCAACCGTGCAATCGGCCAGCTAAATGGCATTAAAACAATGATTGACGAGGATCGTTATTGCGGAGATGTCCTTATTCAGCTTGCAGCAGTTGAGTCTGCGGTTAAGGCCATCTCAAGAGAAGTAATGCAGGATCACCTGGATTCTTGCGTAGTTGACCGCATCCAGTCGGGTGATACAGAAGTTATTGGTGAGGTTATGGACCTCTTTAAGCGTTTTATGTAAGGTGGCGTTATGGATCAGAAAGTTTTTGATGTACAAGGAATGACGTGTGCAAGTTGTTCTGCGCACGTAGAGAAGGCGGCAAACTCTGTTTCTGGTGTCTCTGAGGCTCGCGTTAATCTGCTTAAGAATTCTATGGAAGTTGATTATGACGGTAACCCAGACACCCTTAAGCAGATTTCTGACGCAGTAAGCAAAGCAGGCTATGAGGCAACACCTCGTAGCGACAAAAAAGATTCTGCTGCAGCTACTAAGACAGACGCTACCGATGCTTCAGAAAAGGCGGTAAAGCAGAAGAGAGTCGAGCTTATTTCCTCAATGGCGTTTGCCATTCCACTGCTCTATCTTGCCATGGGTGAGATGATAGGAGCACCTGTTCCACCTGCTGTTTCTGGAATGAATGGCATGATGAACTTGGCTCTTACTGAGCTTTTGCTTTGCATTCCTATTCTCTTTATTTGTCGTCACTATTTTATTGGCGGATTCCGTGCGTTTTTGCATGGCTCGCCTAATATGGATTCACTTATTGCGCTGGGTTCAGCAGCGTCGTTTGCTTACAGTGTTGTTAGCCTGTACCAGATGGCAAATGCTTTTATTGCAGGAGATGCTGCTGCAGCTCACCAAGCAATGCACGGCATGTACTTTGAGACCGCAGGTGTGATTCTTGCTCTGATTTCCCTGGGCAAGTTCTTTGAGGCTCGCGCAAAGGGTCATACCACAGGTGCAATTAGCGCACTTATGAACCTTGCTCCAAAGACGGCTATTCTCGTCAAAGACGGTATTGAGCAGGAAGTTCCTGCAGAGACCGTTGTGGTGGGAGACATTCTTGTGGTAAGAGCAGGTCAGTCGATTCCTGTTGATGGCCAGCTTATCGAAGGAGAAGGATCTGTCGATGAGTCCGCTATTACCGGAGAGCCCGTTCCTGTAAGTAAGACCGTTGGCGATTCCGTAACAGGCGCAACGGTATCTACTGGCGGCTGGTTTAAGATGCGCGCCACCGCTGTTGGCGATGACACTACGCTTGCAGGTATTATCCGCCTGGTTGACGAGGCAACAAGCTCCAAAGCGCCTATTGAGCGTCTTGCTGACAGTATTGCTGGCGTCTTTGTCCCCGTTGTTATTGGAATTGCGCTGGTCACGTTTGCGGCATGGTTTGTCTTTGTGGCACCTGGTAACTTTGCGGTTGCTCTCTCGCATGCTGTTGCTGTTCTGGTTATTTCCTGCCCTTGCGCACTTGGTCTGGCAACGCCTACCGCCATTATGGTGGGCACCGGCCTGGGCGCTTCAAATGGCATCTTGGTTAAGTCCGCTGAGGCGCTTGAGGGTGCGGTCCGAGCAACCGTGGTTGTTCTTGATAAGACCGGAACACTCACTGAGGGCAAGCCGAGCGTAACTGACGTACTTTGTGCAGGTGGAACTTCCGAGCACCAACTACTCGAGTATGCATATGCGCTTGAGCAAAAGAGCGAGCATCCACTTGCGCAGGCTATTGTTACGTATGCTCAAGAGAAGCTTGGAGAGTCTGCAGGCAGCTCTCTTGATGTACAGGAGTTCTCACAGGTTGCTGGTGGTGGCCTCATAGCAACGGTTGGCGAGAAACGCCTTGTAGCAGGAAACGCTCGTCTTATGGAGCAGGAGGGCATCAGCACACAAGAGTTGACTTCCCAGGCTCAGCAGCTAGCTGAACAGGCAAAAACACCACTGTACTTTGCACTTGAGGGTAAGCTTCTTGGCGTTATTGCTGTAGCCGATAAGGTTAAGCAGACCAGTGCGTCCACCATTGCTCGCCTTCGTGCTATGGGCATCAAGTCTGTCATGCTTACCGGTGACCAGGCAACAACAGCAAACGTTATTGGTAAGGAGCTTGGCGTTGATCAGGTTATCTCTGACGTCTTGCCTAGCCAAAAAGAGTCCTACATTAGGCAGTTCCAGGACGCTGGAGAAAACGTTGTCATGGTAGGCGATGGCATCAACGACGCTCCAGCACTCGCTCGAGCAAACGTGGGTATTGCCATTGGTGCAGGTACCGATGTTGCTATTGAGTCTGCTGACATTGTCTTGATGAAGTCTGATCCAGCCGACGTTGCCACCTCAATTGAGCTCTCTCGAGCCACCATGACCAACATCAAAGAGAATCTGTTCTGGGCTCTCTTCTATAACACCATTTGTATTCCTGTCGCTATGGGCCTGTTGTATCCATTTGGCATTTCGCTGAATCCTATGATTGGTGCAGCTGCCATGGGCTTCTCGTCAGTCTTTGTTGTATGCAATGCACTGCGCCTGCGCACCTGGAAGCCAAAGAATACAAGCTCAGCAACTCGCCAAAACGCTCATGACACAAAACCAGTCATTGACGTTCAAACTAAGTCCACAAACGACGCATCCGCGTCACAGAAGGAGGAATCTTATATGGAGAAGAAACTAAACGTAGAGGGCATGTCTTGCCAGCACTGTGTTGCACACGTCACACAGGCACTTGAGGCTGTCGAGGGTGTCTCTAAGGCAACCGTTTCACTTGACGAGAAGAGCGCTGTAGTTGAGCTGTCTTCTGATGTCGTTGATAGCGCATTGGTTGACGCTGTTGTTCAGGCAGGATATGAGGCTACTATTGCCTAAGGTAGGCAAGTAGACGGTCCTTCTCGCTAGAATCACTAAATACCGCACGTGCAGCATTTTCACCAAGCTCACGTGCGGTATTTTTGTCTAGGCCGCAGTGTTGCTGCAAAAGTTCAAACTCGCGCGAGAGGGTAGTGTTGGAGACAGTCATGTTATCCGTGTTGATAGTAACCGTCAGACCAGCATCAAGCAATTGCTCAAGCGGGAAGCGCTCTATTGACTCAAAGATGCGCGTCTGAACGTTGCTGGTAGGGCAAATCTCAAGGGCAACATTTGCAGCTTTAAGGTCCTGGATAACGCCCGCGTCCTCCAAAGAGCGAACGCCGTGGCCAATACGTTGCGCACCAAGTCGAAGCGCAGCTTTGATGCTCTCTGGACCAGCAGCTTCTCCCGCGTGGATAGTAAAAGGAACGTCTTTTCTTTGTGCTTCAGCAAAAAGTGACGAGAAATTCTCTGTGGCAAAGAGCGCCTCAGCTCCTGCTAAGTCTGCAGCAACAACGCCATTCCCAAGATTCGCCGCAGCTAGATCAATTGACTCTTCATTTTTGCGCTTAAGCTCTTCACCTGTGCCACGCATAGCGCAAATAAGGTATGCCGTGTGGAGTGCTGACTGTGGATGCTCTGCATAGAAGTCAGCTCTACCAGCAAGAGCAGCCTCAAGGACTTCTTGCTGAGAAAGACCTCCTGCAGTAAGACTTCCTGGTGCAAAACGAGGTTCAGCGTAGAGAATATCCTCTGCATCAAGCTGCTCATGGAATGCCTTTGCAACGGCGCGAATGCCTTGTGCTGACTGCATAAGCTTGAGAGGCAGCTCAAATGTTGCAAGATACTGGTTAAGATCCTGGCAATGAGCTGGGACTTGCATCTTTTCTTGGAGCTCAGCCAAAGACAAATCAAGTCCTGCTTCTGCTGCAAGATGAGCTGCGGCAGGAAGGGGGATTGATCCATCAAGATGGACATGCAAATCGATAAGAGCACAGGAGCTCATAGCGCCTCCTACAAGAAACGTATGCTATGGCGCAAAGAGCGCAAACTAGATAGCTACATCATACGGTAGGGAAGTGGCATTTTCCAAATCGTTTGCAAGTTTTTCAAACTGGTATCCATTGACGCACTCTAGTAGGCGTACCTCATCAGGCAAAACGTCATAGTGAATCTGCGAGCAAATAGCACAGGCAATAGATCCAATGGTGTCTGTATCTCCACCCATCTCCGCGGTTATTCTCGCCGCTCTAGAGACTTTACCCTGAGAGAGCTTTACCACCGCAAGAACTGCGGGTATGGTCTCTATGGTTTCGTAGCCACAGCCGCAGTAGTCGTAGATGTCTCTTGATGCCGCTAGGGGAGCCTCAAGGTTTTTGGCACCCTCACAGAATTCCAGCGCCATGATGCACTTTTGGTACATGCTTGGCATAGGCATTTGTGTGCCAATTTTTGTGTAGAGAGCTCGGTGTCCGTAACTTAAAGCAGTTTCAAGAGCGTCCTCTACCGTAAACGAGTTCTCAGAAAGACCTCTGCTTATGGCGGCCACAATCATTGCTGCGCCCATGATAGCTACGTTGGTTCCGTGCGTGGGAAGCGCAAGTTCAGTAACGCTGTTAATGAGCGCATGTTTGTCTTTCCAGCTCACAATTGAAGCCAATGGAGCACACTTCATGGCACATCCGTTAGTGGTACCAAGGCGTCCACACGTTTTAAGTGAGTGACCAGAAAGTCGATTGGCTAGTGCAGCTCTTGTGGAGGGGCCAACCACCTGGGCAGCATTTGGCTCTGTTGCCACATAATTTTCTAGCGCATCAAAGTAGCTTGACTGATTAAAAATACCCTGGTTATCAATGATATTTTTAGTCAGAATGATTGCGTTTGCGGTGTCATCTGTGGTTTGACCTGCGGTAAAAGGTCTTCCAAAGAAGTCGTTTTTTGGTGGACTTGAAAGACTCTGAACTCCATCAGGAAACGCAAAATCAATTTGGTGTGGTGACATCATCTCTGTTGGCATGCCATAGGCGTCACCATAGGCAAGGGCCGTAAGCATCCTATAGAGTTTGATTTTTCTTGCCGTATTCATGTTACTCACGCTTCTTCATGTGAGAAGAACGTGATGTTTTGGCTCTGCAGAGACTATTTTTACCTGCAGAGATAAGCTTCTCATAGCAGCGTGCCATGATTGCTCCCCTCAATTAGATATTCTCTGTCTTTACAGATTTTTCTTTACTGTGCCGTAAGGAATGCCTCACTCCTTAGATCCTTACTTTCCCAGCTTGTAGTCGCAATACAAGCTAGATGGCTCAGACAGAAAATATCTCCCCCAAGTATGTTTAAAGATATCAAATATTTAAGTATTGCTACAGGGGGTAAGCCTCATTATTCGGTAGGCGGTAGCTGAAGAGAGCTTAGAGGTTTTGTGCTCACAATAGTGACTACATGCTGTTTTATATTCTCTCTAACGCACTGTGCCATTGCTGGGTAAAATGGACGGTAGCAAACTGAAAGGAATGGATATGCCCGCAATTTTGACTCATGACTTCTTTGGCAAAGATGCCTTTGATATAGCTGCAGGCAAACTTGGTTTCTCCACAATGGAGGAGCGAGAAGCTTTTCTCCTGGGCAATCAAGGTCCAGATCCACTGTTCTATTTAGCGGCAGACCCGCTGCTACATCGCTATGCCAAATACGCATCAATCATGCATAAAGAGAAAACGCCTGAACTCCTGCTTTCTATGCGAGACGCAATTGCGCCTCTGCCACTTAAAGACGTTGCGGTTGCTCGTGCCTATATTGCGGGATTCCTCTGTCACTATATGCTTGATTCCACTGCGCACCCCTTTATTTATTACTGGCAAAACATGCTTACCTCTCAAGGTGTAGAGGGCTTGGATGAATCTGCTAAAAATCAAGTACACGCAGAAATCGAGAAGGACCTTGATGAAGCAATTCTTTACGCCCACCTTGGTAAAACGGTAGCTACCTATAGGCCTTATAGCGAGGTTTTGAAGGCATCGCTGCATACGCTTTACGTTTTGGACAGAGTATTTTTCTTTGCGTTGCTATGGACGTATGAAAAACCTACCGATACCAGGATTTTCTCGTCAGCTGCTGTTGATTTTAGGATTATCCAGCATCTAGCGTATTCGCCGACAGGTAAGAAGAGAAAGCTACTTGGTCATCTTGAGCGTACCTTTGGTACAAATAGGTTCTCTTTGATTGAGGCACTCTCGCACGGGGCAAGGGAATCTTCTGATTCTGATTTTGATAACAGAGCAGGAAATGAGTGGACTGATCCTTTTACGGGAGAGGTGCGCAAAGAGAGCTTCTGGGATTTGTATGACCATGCGCTGGCAAATGTGCCTTATGCACTTGACGTTTTCTTCTCGCCAGACTTTAATCTTGATACTGCAAAAGAGCTTACGCAAAATCTGAACTTTGATGGTCAGACGCTTGCAGATGAAGGTTCGACAGAATAGGTTTTTGTGGCAACGTACGTTTTTTCTGATATTCACGGTCATGTGGAGCCGCTGAGGCGTGCTCTAGAGCGTATTAATCCAACCGAGTCAGACGTGTTCTATTGTCTTGGTGACATGATTGATCGTGGTCCTAGCTCGCTTGCCACTATTAAGACAATTCGCGAGCTTCCTAACTGTACGGTCTTAATGGGCAATCATGAGCAGCTTGCGCTGCAAGCGTTGGACCCAGAAGCCGATATTGAAGCTCAGTTCATGTGGCAGATTAACGGGGGAGACGCAACACTTGCTGAGCTCAAGACGCTTTCTGAAGAAGAATATGGTGAGCTGATTGACTGGTTGCAGGCGCTTCCTTTGTACGCCACCGTTGAGGTCCAAGGCAGAGATTTTGTTCTGGTTCATGCGGGCGTAAGGTCTAACGGTGTTCCCTTGCCAACCGCCTGGGATAAGGCTTCTTTGGAGCAGTACTTAAGTAAGCAGTCTGAAAACGATCTTTTGTGGATTCGTGAAGAGTTCTGGCAATATCCTACGGATTTCCGCACGTCAGAAGCAGCGTATCCTATTGTAATTTGTGGCCATACACCCACTCCTTTGTTAGCAAGTTTTGGTGCAAAAAACTTGAACCGCAGTGCCACCACTCCTGATGGCCTTGCGCAATGGGTCCAGTCAGATGGCGATAAGTGGGGAATTGACACAGGCACTACAGGTGGAGCCGGCTACGGCCAAGTAACTGTGCTGCGCCTTGATGATTTGCAGGAGTTTGTTGAGCCGCTGCAAGAAGGTGAGTAGCTGTGGCTGCAAAGATGCCACAGCCTGCCGGCGATAGTACAAAAACAGTGCTTGCGCATGTAGAGAACACGCTTGACCCCATCATCTTCCCTGACTCTCGCGTGCTGCTTTTGGGATCAATGCCTAGCCCCAAGTCTCGAGAAATCGGCTTTTATTTTGGCAACCCTCAGAATAGATTCTGGCGCGTAGTTGCTACGCTCTATGGCGAGAAACCCCTCAAGTCCATACCTGAAAAGATTGACTTCTGTAAAAGACATCATCTTGCCCTTTGTGACGTGCTTAAGGCTTGTGACATTAAGGGTGCAAGTGATGCGTCTATTGCAAATCCGATTCCGCATAATATTGGTGCTCTTATTCAAGATTCATCAATCTGTGCCATTTTTACGCTTGGTGGGACGGCAACAAAATTTTACAAGCGCTATACCGAGCAACAAACCGGTATTCCTGCACGTCAACTGCCCTCTACAAGCCCTGCTAATGCACGTATGTCAGTTGATGATTTAGTGGAAGAATTTTCCATTATCAAAAAATTTACCAATTGTGAGTTGACAATATCCTAGTTGCGGCTAGGATTATACGCATGCGAATTATGGCTACGACATACACTGCACTTTGTGCATGCACCGCGATGTGTCTGGTGCCCGGGTCACATACGACCGGGGTGTAATTGTCGCTGAGCAAAATTTTCCTGGTATAGACTCGGGCGTAAAGCTATTTTGTAACTCTTGTGTGAGTATTCACACATCCCGAGAGGATTTATTCGCATGGACTGGAGCTTCATAGGGGAACACCTCCCACTGTATGCAGAAGCTGCAAAAATAACGCTTTCCATCTCTTTCTTTGGAGTTGTCTTCTCGCTTATCGTTGGTTTGATAAGTGCTCAGATTTCGCTGTCAAAAATTCCTGTTTTGAGTCAGCTCAATGCTCTCTACGTTGAGCTTTCTAGAGGAACACCCCTGCTTATTCAGCTGTTTCTTATCTACTTTGGCCTGACTAAAGTTGGGCTCAAAATGGATGCAGAGGTAGCTGCTGTTGTGGGTCTTACGTTTCTTGGCGGTTCCTATATGGCAGAGGTGTTTCGCGCAGGCTTTGAATCAGTTGCAGCTATTCAGTTTGAGTCTGCACAGGTTCTAGGTCTCTCCAAGATTCAAGCGCTCCAGCACGTTATTCTTCCACAGGCACTTTCTGTAGCAATTCCAGGCCTTGTTGCTAACGTCATTTTCTTGATTAAGGAATCTTCCGTTGTTTCCGGCATTGCTCTTGCAGATTTGATGTACGTAACCAAGGACATTATCGGCATGCAGTACGACACTACAGAAGCCCTCTTTATGCTGGTAATTGCCTATGTGATTATCCTTGTTCCTATTTCTTTGTTTGGCAGCTGGCTGGAGAGGAGGCTTGACTATGCCCGTCGATAACATTTTGCTGCAGGAAGGAGTAATAACGCGCCTTCTTGGAGGTCTTGCAACAACGGTGCACATTGGCCTTATCTCTGTAGCGCTTTCTATTCCTCTTGGTATTCTCGTTGGACTTTTTATGACATCCAACAACAAGGTTGTACGCGCAATTCTTCGTGTTTACCTTGAGATTGTTCGTGTTATGCCTCAGCTTGTACTGCTCTTTGTGGTGTACTTTGGTACTTCTGAATGGTTTGACGTCAACTTTGATGGCGTTGAGGCATCAATTGTGGTCTTTACCTTCTGGGGAGCAGCCGAGCTTGGTGACCTGGTAAGAGGAGCGTTGGAGTCAATTCCAGCATCTCAGTATGACGGCGCGTTTGTGCTTGGCCTTTCTCGCCAGCAGACGTTCTTTAAGGTCATCCTGCCCCAGGCCTTTAGGCGTCTTTTGCCCCCAGCCATCAATCTGATTACGCGCATGATTAAGACAACGGCGCTTTGTAATTTGATTAGTGTGGTTGAGCTGCTCAGGGTTGGTAGCCAGATTGCTGATTTTTATCGCTTCAAGTTCCCAACCGACGGAGCACTTTGGACCTATGGAGCTATTTTCTTCCTGTATTTTGCCGCCTGCTTCCCACTTTCGTATCTTTCACGCAGGCTTGAGAGGAGCGCCTCACATGAGTAACACCGTTTTAGCAGTTAAGGACCTCACTAAGGTATATCCCTCAAGCGAGAAACCCGTGCTTGATAAGATCTCGCTCTCCATCAATAAAGGCGAGGTAGTTGTGGTATTGGGCCCTTCCGGCTGCGGTAAGTCTACGCTCCTTCGTGCCATTGTTGGCCTGGAGGATATCCAAGGGGGAGAGGTACTTCTCCACGATCAGGTAATTTCTGGTCAGAAGAGGGAAAGCGCTGCAACAGGCATTGGAATGGTTTTTCAAAGCTATGACTTGTTCCCTAACATGACGGTTTTGAAAAATGTAACTCTGGCTCCTCTGGTGGTGCAGAAGCGTTCAGAGGCTGAGGTTTTAACTCAGGCAGAAGAGCTGCTACGTCGAGTAGGGCTGTGGGAGAAGAAGGATGCCTATCCATCAGCGCTTTCTGGCGGTCAAAAGCAGCGTGTGGC
>CAKAPZ010000012.1 GCA_916720015.1 uncultured Atopobium sp.
AGGCATGGAGCACCTCCTCAATGTGGGTATCTTCGGAAATACCAAGGTTCTGCAGAAGGGCATCTCCAGAAAGAATTTCTTTTGAAGAGCCCTGTGCGGTAATGGTTTTATTGATGACCAGGCAGAGCGGGAATTTTTCCTGGGCCAAATTGATGTCGTGAATTGAAACGAGCAATGTTTTGCCTTCTTTACTGAGGTTATTGAGCTGTTCGGTGATGATGGCCTCAGAGCGAGCGTCTACTCCCGCAAACGGTTCGTCGAGAAATACCAGCTCAGCAGCTTGCGCTATTCCACGTGCCACAAAAACACGTTTTCTTTGTCCGCCCGAGAGTTGGGCAAGTGGACGATCTGCAAGGTCGGCCAGGTTAACGCGTTCAAGTGCCTGGGCAACCAGTTCTTTGTCCTGAGCGGAAGGTATGCGCATCCAACCCTGATGGACGTATCTACCTTGCATAACAACGTCTTTTACGAGCAGCGGAAACGTTGCGTCAATTGCCTCAGTTTGAGGGACGTACGCGATTTTGCCCTGTTTACGTGCTTGCGAAAGAGGTTGCTGACCCCAAGTGATGGATCCCTCGCATTCAATGGTGTCCATTAGTGCTTTGAAGAGCGTAGATTTTCCGGCGCCATTGACGCCAACAAGTGCGCAAAGATCTCCTGTTGAAAGCGAGAAATTCACGTCATAAATGACGGGTTTCTCGCGGTCTTTTTTCTCGTACCAGGCGCAAAGTTGCGAAACACAAAGATTCATCGAACAATTACCTTCCCATGAGACCAGATACGATTGCGTCTGCGTCGTGTTGCAGCAGGTCAAGATAGGTGGGCACGGGGCCGTCAGCTTCCGAGAGGGAGTCTACGTACAAGATGTTCTTCTCGTCAGTCTTGAGGACAGCACCCGTCTCGTCGGCTACCTGCTGCATTGCCTTAGGACTGACCGTTGACTCACAGAACACCGCAGGAATTTGCTGCGCCTTTACAGTTTCGACGACTTTGGCAATCTGCTGCGGAGTGCCTTCATCAGCGGCGTTAACGGCCCAGAGGTAGAGTTCCTTCATGTTGGTGTCGCGGCACAGGTACGAGAACGCTCCCTCGCAGGTCACAAGCGTGCGCTGGCTCTCTGGCAGAGTGCTAAGCTCCTCAATCAGGTGAGAGGAGATGTTGTCGAGCTCCTTTTTGTATGCGTTGCCGTTGGCCTCGAAGTCCTTGGCGTGGTCAGGGACAAGGTTGCTTAGCGCGCGGACGATATTCTCGACATAGATCTTGCCGTTTGCGGGCGACATCCACGCATGCGGATTGGCCTGACCCTGGTAGTCGCCCTCGGCGATGGGGATAGCAGTGATGCCTTCGCTGAGGTCAGCGCGCTGAGCAGGCGAGTCGTCGACGAAGCGCTCAAACCAGCGCTCAAGCCCCAGGCCGTTGTTGAGGATGAGCTGGGCTTTCTGTGCGCGCTTGAGGTCGTCGGGCGTAGGCTCGTAGTCGTGGATCTCGGCGCCGGCCTTGGTGATGGACTCTACCTGGCAGAACTCTCCCGCAACGCGAGAAGCCATGTCTTGGATGACGGTAAAAGTGGTCAAGACAAGGGGAGCCGAGGAGTTTGGGTTTTGCGTGGCGCCTGCGCTGGCGGCGGAATCGCGTGGGCCACACGCGGCGAGAGAAGCGATGGCTGTTGCGGAGCTTGCGCCGAGCAAGGACAGCGCTGACCTGCGGGATAGGAGAGGGTTGCGGGTAGCGTGCGGGTGTGGGTTTGCGACTGCCGGGTTATGCGTGCAGCGATGTTTCATGGCGACTTCCTTCATAAATTCAGGGCTAGGCTACAGAATTGACAGCTACAGAGCTGGTGGCTCGGAGCTGATAGTACGAGTCTTCGGCTATAGAGCTGTGGACTGTAGAGTTGGGAGCCCAACGGGTTTCCCGCCATATTGTATTCCTAAAAGTTAGCTATGTCTAACTTTTGAGATTTTTGAGGAAAGAAAAAGACTTTAGTTTGCAGACAAATGTCCAAAAGATTGAACGTGAAATTTAATGTGTCATTTATGTCACATTTTAAGCAAATTATTTTCTTTTAACGCATTGACCATAGGATTTGTGGTTAAAAAATATTTTTTGTATAGAAAATTATGTGAATATGGCTAGAATTTATTTGTTTTCCAATGGTTTGTGCTCATGAAAAAAGGAGAGAGAGCATGGCATTCGATTTTACAGGTAAGTTGGTTCTGGTTACAGGCGGAAGCGCTGGTATTGGCGCTGAGATCTCCAAGGGTATTGTTGCTGGAGGTGGACACGTAATCGTTTGCTCTCGTCACGAGGACACTGGTCGCAAGTTTGTCGAGGAGCTTGGCGAGGGTAACTTCTTCTACACAATGGACATTGCAGATGCAGAGGGCGTCAAGAAGACCGTTGCTCAGATTCTTGAGGAGTGCGGCGACGTCAACGTTCTTATCAACTGTGCTGGTCGCATCAGCTCCGTTCCTTTTACCGAGGTTGACGACAAAGAGTGGAACAACACCATCAACACCAACCTCACTGGTACTTACAACGTAACTCACGCTCTCTGGCAGCACTTTATTGACCGTGGCGGCGCTCGCATTGTTAACGTTTCTTCCGTCGCAGGCAAGATTGGCGGCGGCCTCCTTGGTACCGTTGCTTATGCATCTTCCAAGGCTGGTATGAACGGCTTTACCAAGGCTATTGCTAAAGAGGGCGGCAAGTACGGCATTTCTTGTAACGCAGTTTGCCCATCTTTCACCATTACAGATATGACCACTGCACTCTCCAACGATGAGGAGAAGTACAAGAAGGTCGTAGGCATTATTCCTCTTGGCCGTCCTGCACAGGCATCTGAG
This sequence comes from uncultured Atopobium sp., assembly GCA_916720015.1. Taxonomy (GTDB): domain Bacteria; phylum Actinomycetota; class Coriobacteriia; order Coriobacteriales; family Atopobiaceae; genus Lancefieldella. The sequence continues at coordinate 2,844 of CAKAPZ010000012.1, forward strand.
CCTGCACAGATGGTACTGTTCTTTGCTTCCGATGCTGCAAGCTTCGTCAACGGTGAGGTTGGCGACTGCGACGGCGGCATCGTAATGGACTAGGTGATTGTTGATGGCTACAAAAGAACCAATTTCTATTCAGCACCCATTTAAGGCACTGGGCCGCATCCCAGGCGCAAACATTCTGATTCCTCTGCTACTTGGTGTTTTCATGAACACGTTTTTCCCAGAGGTATTCCCAACACTCGGCAGCTTTACCGCAGCGATGACCGTTAAGGGCACGGCTGCTCTTGTCGGCGCTTTCATGCTGTGCGTTGGCGCAACTATTTCGTTCAAGAGTGCACCAAAGGCTGCACTTCGCGGCGCAATCATCATCATTTCTAAGGTTGTGTTCTGCGTTGCTCTTGGTCTTGCAGTTCTGTTCTTCCTGAACGACAACCTGCTTGGTCTTTCTTCCATGGTCATCCTTGCTGCTTGCTCTGGTGCAAACAACTCCATGTACGCAGGTCTGATGGCCGACTACGGTAACGAGTATGAGCAGGGTGCAGTTGCAATTACTACGCTGGTTGTTGGTCCTCCAGTTACCATGCTTGCTCTAGGTGCAACTGGCCAGTCGCCAATCAACTGGTCTTTGCTTGGCGCAGTTCTGCCAATTATTATTGGTATTCTGCTTGGCAACTTCTTCCCATCCATGAAGAAGATGCTCACAAGCGCTCTGCCAGCAATTATTGTTATGACTTTCTTTGCTATGGGAACTACTATGAAGTTCGATTCCCTCATCATGGCTGGTCCTGCAGGTATTCTGCTTGGCGTTATCTGCTCCGTTTGCGGTGGCTTTATCAACTACTTTGTTGATCGCGCAACTGGCGGAACTGGTATTGCTGGTGTTGCTATTTCTTCCTGCGCAGGTGCAAATGCACTTACACCTGCTGCTATGGCAGAGGCTAACCCAGCTCTGTATGGCGGAGCTGCTCTTGCAACAGCAAACGCACAGGTAGCAGCTGCAGTTATCGTTACTGCAATCCTGACTCCTTTGATCACTGGTTACGTTGCTGAGCACTTTGCTAAGAAAGACAACGCTTCCGAGGAAGTTGTTGAGGCTGCTTAATCGCTCTTAAAGTTTCAAGTTCAAAATCCCAGTACCTTCGGGTTCTGGGATTTTTTGTGGTTCGCTAAGCAGCACCAGCTCTTTGCAAGACGCTCGAAGTATGCTGATAGATGGCTTATAAGTGGGCAGCGGATGGCTCAGATTCTTCGCGAACCACTCAAATAAGTCTCCAAGTGGTAAAAAATGCGTTTAGTTGGGGTTTTCATTTTTCTGCATACAACGTTTGCCCAGATAAAAGTTTTTAGTGCGGTAAAAAATCGTTTTAGTTGGGGATAAATCGGCTAATTTTCAGTTTTCATCCCCAACTAAACGCGTTTTTTACCTTTTTCGGCACATAATTTTGAGCTCAAAAATTACGTATTCACAGGAATGCATTTTATGACTTGATTATGCAAAAAGGGTCAGAACGGAACGTTCTGACCCTTTGCTTTGTGACTAAAAAGACTGCAGTTTGCTGTTTTGTAAACGACACCTACTTAATCAGGACATTTCCCTCATAGCTGTCATGAACGTCCTGAGGTGTAACGCCCATGTGCTTCTTATAGAGCCTGCTGAAGTAGAACGGATCATTGTAACCAACAGCCTCGGAGGTCTCGCGCACAGAAAGACCAGATTGAAGCAGCTGCTGAGCATGGTCAAGACGCTTCGCAATAATGAATGTCATTGGGCGAACGCCAAATGTTTGAACAAAATTGTTAGAGAAACGCTGAGTGCTCATTCCACAGCGTTTAGCTAGACCGGGAATGGTAATTGGATCTGCAAAGTGGAGCTCAATGTACGTGCGAGCCTCGGCCATGCTCTCCTGGACTTTTTGGCTGTTGGTGAGCAGGAACATTGATTTGATGAGCTCGGTACCGTTGACAATCTGCGCAACACGGTTGTCCAGCGATGGGGTAGTGTTAAGTTTTTCCAGGTCAAGCGTCTTATCAAGAATGCGATCAAATCCCTGAGGATCAAATGCGTACGCATTGAAGATTGGGCTGCTGGTATCTCCCTGAACGCCATCATAGTAGATGTTTACGTGGTCAAACGAGCGACCGTAGAGTGTGCGGTACGTTACAGTCTGACCTGCAGGAGCGTGTACAACTGTGGATCCTTCACAGATGAATTCTTTGCTGCCAATAGTAATTTCAGCTGATCCAAACACAGGAATGATAAAAACAGAGTGAGCAAGCGAAAAAGTAACTTGGGAGTCAGCAATCTTCTGCTGGCGGTTGATTGAAAATACACTATACGTCTGCCGCGAATAGGTCTCTTTTAGCTCCTGCAGATTTGCCTGCATAGAATCTCCTCATTTCAAAAGCGCTCTAATGCGCCGAATATTAAAAATAACATGGAGAGTATTTTAGCCAGCAGAACTGCGATTGCAACCCCAAAATCAAATAAAATGCCATTTCAGGGGTTAAATTTTGATTAACGAGAAAGACAATTGCCTACGTAACTTTAAGAGAATGATTTGAAAAAGAACAATTTATGTATAAATTTTATCCATGCAAATCAAAGATATTCCATTTTGTTTATTTGCTTTAAACTGCCGATAAATAGCGTTTTTTGATACCATAAATCAGTTATGCACAAATGGATACTTCAGGTTAACTTTAGATACTGCAGACTTCATTTAGATGCCGTAGCTTTCTTTTAGCCTGCCATGGATTCCATTGGTTTTTCAGGTCTTAGGTTTTATTGGCTTCTGTAGAGTTTTCTCGTAGAAGTTTTCTCGTAGAAGGTTTGTATATGGAGCAGCTTGCACACGTTTTTTCACTTATCGTTCAGCCCGCATACGACTTGACCGGCAGTTGGTGGGCGGCAATCTTCCTTTTCACCCTTGCAACTAAAATCATCCTGATGCCTCTGGCGCTCTGGACGCAGCAAAATTCCATTGTTATGGTGCGTCTTATGCCCGAGACTTTCCGCTTGAAGACACGCTACTTCGGCGACAGAGAGACTATCGAGGAGCGCTCCAACGAGCTCAACAAAAAGGCAGGTTACCACCCGCTGCTGAGCCTTATCCCTCTGGCCATCCAGGTAGTCATCCTGTTTGGCCTGGTAGACGTCATCCATGGCATCACTGATTCCGGCGCTCCGGGCACAGAGTTTTTGGGCATGACCCCAATCATTGACGGCGGCATCACCTGGATTATGCCTCTCGCGGCAGCCCTGTCCTCGGTTGCTCTTGGCCTTGCATCCAACAAGTTGAACCCACTCCAACGCGAGCAGTCTCGTGCCGAGAAGAACACCACAAACGGCCTCTCCATTGCAATGTCACTTGTGCTTGCGGTTTACGTTGTTTGTGGCATGGCATTCTACTGGGTTTGCTCAAACCTTCTCTCAATCCTGGTCCAGATTGTCTGCAACATCATTATTGACCCTCGTAAACAGGTTGACTATGACGACCTCAACGCTGCTCGCGACGAGTTTGAGGCAATGGACGCAGCAACCAAGTCCACTCACAAGTGGTTCCAGCGCGATCCTCATGCTGCTCGCGAAAAAGAGGACTACAAGCGCTTTTTTGACACCATTGGCAAGCACCTGGTTTTCTATTCTGAGTCAAGCGGCTTCTACAAATACTTCCAGGGCGCTATTGAGTGGCTGCTGGCAAACTCTGACATCCGCATCCACTACGTTACCTCTGACCCTAATGACCAGGTCTTTGAGCTGGCAAAAAAGCAGCCTCGCCTGATTCCTTATTACTTGGGCCAGCGTCGCCTCATCACGCTCTTCATGAAGCTCGACGCCGACGTCGTGGTTACCTCCCTCGGTGACCTGGAGAGCTCTTACATGAAGCGCTCCTACGTGCGCAAAGACGCTGAGTACATGTACATGTGCCACCACATGACCTCCATGACAGTCACCTCGACGCGCAACGAGTACACCTACTACGACGACGTCCTCTGCGTTGGCCCTCACCAGCAGCACGATCTTGAGCTGGTCGAGAAGTACTACGGTACGCCATCCAAGAGAAAGCCAGCTATTGGCTACGATCTTCTCGACAGGTCAATCAAGAACTACCAGAAGCAGAATCTGGGCCAGCGCAAACCTGGCGAGAAACCCCTGTTGCTGATTGGTCCTTCGTGGCAGTATGACAACTTGATGGACAGCTGCCTTGACGGCCTGCTTGAGCAGCTCATGGGCCGCGGCTGGCGCATTGTGGTCCGCCCACACCCAGAGTATTTGAAGCGCTATCCTGCCCGTATGGAGGAGATTCTTGCTCGCTACGCTGACGCGGACCCAGAGGAGCTCTCCTTTGAGACCGACTTCAGCTCCAACACTTCGGTTCTCTCGGCTGACCTGCTCTTTACTGACTGGTCAAGTGTTGCTGAGGAGTTCTCGTTTACCACGCTCAAGCCGTCAGTCTTCATTGACACTGCAATGAAGGAGAATAACCCCGACTGGAGCAAGATTCACACAGATCCCTGCGACATTACGCTCAGGAATGAGATTGGCCGCAGCTTTGATCCTAAGGACCTCTCGGGCTTGGGCGACGCGGTTGCGCAGATGTTGGAAGAGACCGATAGCTGGTCGCACAAGATTGAAGAGATTCGCAATAACATGATTTTCAATCTCGGTCATGGTGGAGAAGCCGCAGGTAAGTTCATCCTCGAGCGCGTTTTGGCGCACCAGGAGGAGGCTGCTGAGGTTGCAGACGACGCTACTACCAAGAAGAACGCTGCTGCGGACGCTGCAGACGACGCCGAGAAAAGCGACGCCGTCAGCTCCACTAAAGACGCCACAAAGACAACTGATGAGGACGGTGTTTCTCGTGACTAAAACAACAACTTCTACCATGAGAAACTCTTGCAGCGCCGCTATTCAAAGCAGCGCGTCCTTCCTTCATGGAGCGTTTTTTGTCGCAGTACTGACATTTGTATGGTGGGCTCTTCTGCCTGCAACAGCGCAGGCTTACGTTGACCCATCTGTCATGACCTACACCATCCAGGCGCTGGCAGCAGTTGTAGTTGCACTCTCTGCGGTCCTTGGCGTTGCGTTTAGGCGCTCTCGTAAGGTGCTCTTCCGTCTACTTAAGATTGATGAGAACGCCAATAAGATTGTCGAAGGCAAAGTTCACAAGGTTGACGCCAAAGGTGCAGAAGCTGCAGACGTTCAGATGAAAGAAATCCTTGCAGCAGAGGCTGTTCGTCTCAAAGAACAAAAAGAGGGCACCCTCAAACCTAAGGGTCGCATTGGTGTTGCATTTCTTGTTTCTTTCTTTACTGTCTTTACCATCTTGGTCGTAGCCCCACTTGAGCTGGTGGCAAGCAATGCGCGAGACCTTTCTTTCAACCTCAACGATGTCGCAGGTCCCGTTATTATTGCGGGCCTTATCCTTACGATTATTCTTACAGTGCTTCTATCGCTCCTGCGTAAGCGTGTGTTTAACGTTGCCGTTGCATTTGTAGGTGCCGTCGGTGTGGCATCATACGTTCAGGCAGTATTCTTGAACGGTGGTATGCCACTTGCAGATGGTCACGAGGTTATTTGGTCAGACTTCACCAGTCAAATGATTGTCTCCGGTGTCATCTGGCTAGCTATCATTGCAGCTGCAGTGACCTTCTCGCTCCTAAAAGCACGTCAGCTTAGAACAGGTCTTCTGGTAACCGCAACAGCGCTTATCATTGTCCAGGCAGTGGGCGTTGCAAGTCTGTGGGGACCAGCTGTAGCAGCGTCGATAGATGCTCACGCCGAAAACCAGCAGGTTATCGCAACGCGCGAGGGTCTCTACAGTGTTTCCTCCAAGAAAAACGTCGTGGTGTTTGTCCTTGATACTACCGACACTGCTTTTATTCAGAGACTCTACGATGAGCATCCAGAGACATTTGCCGGTTTAACAGGATTTACGTGGTATAGAAACTCTGTAGGTTCCATGATTCCAACGCGCTACGGTGTTCCATCGCTGCTCTTTGGCTCTCGTCCTCAGCCTGGCGAGAATTTCAACGATTTTGTCTACAACTGGGCACAAAGTGATCAGTACCTCAAGGATATTCAGAATGCTGGATATCAAGCAGGTTTGTATACGGATCAGTTGAACTACTCTCACTACAGAGACACTGCGCAGAAGTATTCCATCAACTACCACGAGCCTCGTGGTCGCGGTACAGATAACCAGTTAGACGTGCTAGGTGCACTGCGCATTCTCTATAAGACGGCATTTTGTAGGGACATGCCTTGGGTGTTTAAGCCTCGATTCTGGTATTATACCGAGGATCTTAATATGCGCATGCGCAAGTTAGTCAACATGGACGAAGTTGATCTCTCTTCACAGCCATACACCGAGGATGATCTCAAGTATTACCAGGAGCTTCAACACTACGGACTCTCGATTGACGACAGCGCTGGTCAGAACGGTTCATTCCGTTTTATTCATCTGTTTGGCTCGCATCCACCTTACACGCTTGATCGCAACGTTGAGCGCACTGAAGATCCAAGCAAGCAAAACGTTGACGAGCAAACCATCGCGGCTTACAGAATTGTTGAAGCCTACATCGCTGAGCTCAAGCGTTTGGGAGTGTATGAGAATACGTCTTTTATCATTACCGCTGACCATGGTGATTGGTACTTGACGGGCGGCGATATTCAGACACCTTCCGCTCCAGTAATCATGTACAAGCCTGCAGGTCAGACTGCTGAAGAGGCGGCTCAGCCTATGCAGATTTCTGACGCGCCTGTCTGGCACTACGACATTTTGGCGCAGACGCTGAAGGACATGGGTGTTGACCAGCAGACGCTTTCTAACTACACCACGCCGCTTGATGAGGTCCACGAGGGAGACGTTCGTCCTCGTTACTACATCGAGACCATTTCAAATGGCAAGCGAGACATCTTTGTCAGGGAGTTTGTCATCAATGGCAATGCTAATGACATGAAAGACTGGAGTCTTACGGGCAACGAATGGCCTGTTGAACCATGGCATGACTAAGTTAGGTGTCCGGTAATCTGCCTGCTGGCGAGAAACCCGGTGCGCTTGACGAGAAACCCGGTGTACCCGCCGTCGAGAAATCCACTTACAAGAAAAGCCGCGTCCACACGACGCGGCTTTTTTGGTGACCAGTTATATGAGCTGTTCTGCAAAGAGAGCTTACCCGTGAGCTGGAACTACTGTGTCCTAATCCATGCGGGTAGACCATCAGAGAAGATACGTGCGAGTGGGTACGCCTCTTCAATAGTCAGTGTTGCAACAACGCGATAAGGACCTTCTGCTGAGACGTCAAATACGAGCGCAAGGGGTTTCTCGCCATCGGTGGTGGGAAGTGCAAGGTAGACGCAGTGCTTGGATGGATTGTAGAGCTCAACGGCCATGCGCCATCCGCGCTTTGCTGCTCGCAGGGCGTTTTGCACCAGAGGCGAGTTGTCATCAAATCCACGCTCTGAATCAAAGAGAAGGGGTGTGGCAGCTGGGACGGGGAGCGAGAAGTCGGCGTCGGTATGCATGAGCTGCTGCTCGTTCTTTCTGTAGACGTACGCTGCGGAAAGGCAAGCCTGTGCCGCTTGTAACGAGGGTGCATCGCTCAGATAGGTGGTGCAAAGCGCATTCCAGTCGGAGACAGGAGCCTCGTTCATAACCACGTCAACAGGGTTGATAGGTAGCTGCTTTGCTGCAGCAGGAAGCTTTTCCCATGAAGCAATGCCAGACTTAGGCAGACCGTGAAGCACGTCAACTGCCTGATCCTGCAGCTCACTTGCAGAAACGCTAAGCTCCAAGAGCGTCCAAGGACGCAGAGCTCCGCGTTTTGACTTGCGGATAGTAGCGGTAATTACCTCGTCTGTCTGCGGTTTCTTGTAACGCGTGTTAAACGTAAACGTGCCGCCCTTGGAAATGAGCGCGCGAGAAGACACTGCAAGTTTGAAGTCTTCCTCCAGCTGCTTGAGGACGTTGGCGTCAACGGGAGCCATCTGGTACAAAATGCCGAGAAGCTCGTTGTTGACGTGGAGTTCTTCTTCAAAATCGGCTGGGTATGTTGGGGCAGGGGCAGGAGCTTCATTCTGATTGATTACCTGCGTAGAAGTTTGGGATTCAGAAGCTGTAATGCTAGAGGCAGAACTTGTTGCACTCATTGCCTGCTGCAATACTGAAGGAGCAGCTTCAAGCGTCTTCTCTTCATCGGAGCCGTCGTAGGGGTTATAGGTTACGGTAAGCGAGATGGTTGGCTCAGGCACTACAGGTTCGGGCACTGTCGGCTCAGCAGTTTTAGACTCTGGAGCTGGCGTTTCGGTCTCATCAGGTTCTGGAGATGCGTCATCAGCGGTTCCAGCAGGCTCTGGAGCAGCATCATCGGCAGATTCTTGCTGGATGTCTTCTTCAGGCGCCTCAGCAGCAGACTCCTCTGCGACTAGTGCTGTTTCTGCAACAGACAGTTCCTTCGAGTTCTCTACGACAGGCACCTCTTCTGTCTCCGTCGGCTCTTCTTGGGTAGGAAGTTCTTCCGCTTCAGGTTCCGCTTCAACTACCAGGTGTTTTGGCTTGAGAGCTCGAATGGATTTTGCCCCACGACGTCGCTTCCAAGGCTTGCTGTTGTTTTGCGCCTCGATGTTTTTCTCGCCAGCTACAAGGGCAGCCTCAAAGGTGTCAAAAGTCAAAAGCGTTGCGTAGACGTAACCCTTTTTGAAGGCTGTGATCTTAATAAAGTCAGGGCACGCCTCCAAGAGAGCGCGGATGTCGTCAAAGCCAAAATCCTGCGGTGCAAGGTCGTCTTCAATCAGAACACTCTCAACGGTAGAGAGGGGAGTCTGCTTAGAGACGCCAATGGTTGCTTTGAGTAGTTTATACAGGTAGAGAGCGTGTTCTTGTTTTATAACAGCCATGATGTTCCTGAGATAGTAGTTAGTGGACTACATACTACTCGATTTTGAACAGACAAAGATACTGATTACGCACAGAAAGTCGCAATACGTAGCGAAAAAGCGAGAACTGGACTGATAGAATAAAGCTAGATTGAAGGGAGCTTACATGATTGGTCGTTTTATTAAGAGAGCTGCAGTTAGAGCTGCAGGTTTAGCAATTACTCAGTATGCCGCAAAGGCAGCACTTCAATCCGAGGCTGGAAGAAAGCTGCTTGCTACAACGGCTTCTAAGGCTGCTAACTTAGCAGGCAATATCGCAAAAGAGCAGATAACCGCTGGATTTAATGCTCATATTAGGCCAGCACTGCCAAGCGGCGATGCCATTCAGTCGTCAGTAGCTCGTGCTCAATCTGCGCTTCGTTCAGCTCAGACTTCTGTTTTGGCTGCTCAGGCACAGCTTCAGTCTAATCTAGAGAACCGTTTTTCTCGCCCAAAGAACAAGCTTTCAAAGCAGCTTGCAAGCACTGCTGAGTCGCTTGAAGAGATGGGGGAGACCCTGGCTGAGCATCAGGATGCTGCTACAGACATTGCAGTTGCAGATGTTGTTGAGGGAATTGCTGCTCAAAATGGACAGGATTCTGACGCTTTGTTAGCCTCTACCAAGAAGCGCAAGTCGTTTAGAAATGTTGCTATTGCTGGTGGCGTTGTGGCTGGTGCTGCTCTTGGTTTGGCTGCATACGGTGCTTATTCTATTGCTCCTCGCAAGCAAAATGATCGCCTGCTTCTGGAGCGTTGGCACGAGATTGCTCGTCATCGCTATGCTCACCGTGGCCTCTACAACAACGAGGCAGGCATTCCAGAGAACTCCCTGCTTGCTTTCCGTGCAGCTGTCGAGAAGGGCTTTGGCTCCGAAGTTGATGTTCACCTGACTGCAGACAACAAGTTGGTTGTTGTTCACGATTCAGCACTTGATCGCCTCTGCGGCGTACAGAAGATTGTTGAGGAGTCCACGCTGGAGGAGCTTCGTGGTCTTAGGCTTCTTGCTACTGACGAGCAGATTCCAACGTTTGAGGAAGTCCTTGAGGTCTATGCATGGAGCGGTTCCGGTGAGCTACCTGCACCTTTGATTATCGAGGCTAAGACGCGCAACAATAATGCCGAGCAGCTGACAGAAAAGATTATGCAGGCTCTTGATCTTCGTCCCGTTCGTGCATGTATCGAGAGCTTTGATCCTCGCGTTTTGCAGTGGTTGCGTCAGAACCGTCCTGAGATGCTTCGTGGCCAGCTCTCAGAGAATTTCCTGGTTGACCGTCAGACCAAGCACATGAACATTGCTACACGAGCTGGCGCTACAGCTCTCTTTGGTAATTCGGTTGGTCGTCCAGACTTCATTTCTTACAAGTTTGAAGATCGTAAGAACCCCTTTGTTAAGCTGGCTTGCAATACCATGGGCGCACACCTGATTACCTGGACCGTTAGGAGCGAGGAGGACATGATTGCCTCCGAGCTTGAGGGAGCTCCTGTCATCTTTGAGGGATTTATCCCAACTCCTGCATCGCTGATCAACTAGCTTTCTACTTAGCGAGAAGAACGTTTGGCTTAAACTACGGCCAAAATTTATAGGTTTATCTGGGACTCCACGGGTTTCTCGCCCGTGGAGTTTCTTGTGAAAAGTTTCTTAAGATTGTTGTATGAATATATGTACATATATCAATTTAAGGAGTAGACTAGGCATAACAACAACCCAAGGAGGAGCTATGAGCTCAAAGACAAAGGTGAAAATTGCTCGCATTGTCTGTTCTGCTGTTTTGCTAGGTATTGCTTACGCGGTTGAACACGCATTTGACCTGCAGCTCTGGCAGGCACTGTTGCTTTACCTGTTGCCTTACGCTGTTGCGGGATACGATGTTGTTCTAGAAGCATGGGAGAGCATCACTGAGGGCGAGTGCTTTAACGAAGACTTGCTCATGACCATTGCTACTGTTGGTGCCTTGCTCATTGGCTTTGTGCCTAACGGTTCTCCTATGTTTGATGAGGCCGTCTTTGTCATGCTGTTCTTCCAGGTAGGAGAGGTGTTTGAACACCTTGCTTCCGATAACAGCAAGAAATCTATTGCCAAGCTTATGGATATCCGTCCTGACAGCGCAACGGTTGAACGTGACGGACAGCTGCTCACTATCTCTCCAGAAGAGATTAAGCTGGGAGAGATTATTGTGGTAAAGCCTGGCGATCGCGTCCCGGTGGACGCAGAGATCGTCGAGGGTTCTACCAGCCTTGATACCGTTGCACTTACTGGTGAGAGTGTGCCTCGTGATGCAACAGTGGGAGACAATATTATCTCAGGCTGTGTAAACCTTTCTGGTGTGGTACGCGCCCGCGTTACTCACCTCTATGAAGACTCTACTGCTTCCCGCATCATTAAGCTGGTAGAGAGCTCAAACCAAAACAAGTCCAAGAGCGAGAGTTTTATTCGTCGTTTTTCTCGCGTGTATACTCCAGCAGTTGTTTACGGTGCTATTGCACTGGCGTTTTTGCCACCACTGCTCTCGGGAGACTTTGTGGGCAATGCGTCCATCTGGATTGTACGAGCGCTGACCTTCCTCATTGC
>CAKAPZ010000013.1 GCA_916720015.1 uncultured Atopobium sp.
AATTTACTCAGACATGGCGAGAAAAACCGGCAAAACCACTCAGACATGGCGTGCTTTTCCGGCAAATAGTTCAGACATGGCGAGAAAATCAGGCACACTCCTGTCCGCATTAGGCTCACTCCGGGCTCACACCGCTACCTGGCGAGAAACCCGATCCACTCCCAGCATTTCCGCACAAGAAACCCGGTATCCACACGAAATGGATACCGGGTAGAAATTACTCGCGACCTGCACGCGCCGTTGACCTGCGGGATTACAGGTTGAAGTCGCCACCGAAGATGTCGGAGACAGGACGGTCGGTGTAGACGGCGTAGATTGCCTCGGCAATCTCGTTTGCAATGGTAATCGTCTTGATCTTGGAGCCTTCCTGGTTTGCTGCTGCACAAGGAATTGCGTCGGTAACTACGCATTCCTCGATAGGAGCGTTGTTGAGGCGCTCGATTGCAGGACCAGAGAAGACGCCGTGGGTAGCGCAGACGTAGATGTCGCCCGCACCCATTTCCTTCAGTTTAACAACGGATGCGCAGAGGGTACCTGCGGTATCAATCATGTCGTCGTTAACGATGCAGGTCTTACCCTTAATGTCGCCGATGATGCCCATAACAGCACTCTCGTTGTGGCGAGGACGGCTCTTATGTGCAATAGCAAGGCCGCAGTCCAGGTAGTCGGAAAGCTTCTTTGCAGCCTTTGCGCGCCCCATATCAGGGGAGACAACAACGGTATTCTCCCAGTCAAATGGCTTGCTCTTAAAGTAATCGCCCAGAAGGTAGAGAGCAGTCAGGTGAGAAACAGGAATGTCAAAGAAGCCCTGGATCTGACCCTGGTGCAGGTCAAGGGTGATAACGCGGTCAACGCCAGCGTTCTCAAGCAAGTTTGCCATCAGACGAGCGGTAATAGGCTCGCGAGCAGCAGCTTTGCGGTCCTGACGAGCATATGCGTAGTGAGGGATAACTACGGTAAAGCTGTTCGCAGATGCGCGCTTTGCAGCGTCAGCAACAATCAGCGTTTCCATAACCAGGTCGTTGACGTTGACACCTGCCAAAGACTGAATGAAGAAGACCTCGTCGCCGCGGACAGACTCGTCAAAGCGAGCGTAGATTTCTCCGTTAGCAAACTTCTCGAGGAGAAGACCTTGTAGCTCTAGGTGAAGAATGTCTGCAACCTTACGAGCCAGTTCAGGGTTACCTGTACCGGTGTAGAGCTTGATATTTCTAGCAACTAACAGTGGTTCACTCAGGTTCTCGAACATCTAGTCCTCTTTCTCAAGCTTGTGACGCCTCTGGGCGGCGTATCCCTCAACAATTTTCTGCTCAGAGCGCTCGAGTGCAAGCGCATCTGCTGGTACATCCTTTGTGATGCACGAACTTGCCCCCACAAGTGCGCCATCACCAATTGAGACAGGTGCCACCATCATGGTATCGGATCCAACAAAGACGTTGTTGCCAATGTTTGTCTTGAACTTGTGGTAACCGTCGTAATTGCACGTAATTGAACCTGCGCCAATGTTGACGCCGGAGCCCATGGTTGTGTCACCAATGTAGGAGAGGTGAGGAACCTTGGAGCCCTCGCCGATAGTTGAATTTTTGATTTCAACGTGGGTGCCTGCCTTGGCGTGAGGCATGAGGTGTGTGCCTGGGCGCAGGTAAGCGCGAGGACCGCAGGTAGCAAAGTCGTCTACCTGTGCGTTGATAGCAACAGTCTCATCAACAACAGCGTCGTTACCAACAATTGTATCGGTCAGACGAGTGTTAGGGCCTACCACGCAATTCTCGCCAATTGAGGTTTTGCCGTAGAGCATAGTCTGCGGGAGAACCTCGGTGTCCATACCAAGCGTGACCTCGGGGCCAATCCAGACGGAGGTTGGGTCCAGCATGGTGACGCCCTGGCTCATCCAGTGCTCGTTGATGCGCTCCTGCATGATGCGGGTGGCAACGGCAAGCTCGGAGCGGGAATTGACGCCCAGCGCCTCTTTGTAGTCGTCAACGTGGACGGCAGCAACAGGCTCGCCCTGGCTGACGTAAAGGCCCATCATGTCGGTGAGGTAGTACTCGCCCTGCACGTTGTCATTGCCGAGAAGATCAATGTTTGCGGTCAACCTTCCGCCACAGAAGCAGTACACGCCAACGTTGCATTCACGCTCTTGCTCGCGCTGCTCCGGCGTAGCATCCTTGTGCTCAACAATGGCAGTTACCTGGCCGTTAGAAGAAATGACGCGACCATATCCGGTTGGATCTGGGGGCGTCATCGTAAGTACGGTACATGCGTTGTGGTGAGCTTTAGTTTCTGCGACAAGGTTGAGAATAGACTGTGCGCGCAACAGAGATGCGTCACCGTTGATAACAACAACGGGTCCCTTGAAGCCACCAAGAGCATCCTTTACAACCTTGACGGCATGGCCGGTGCCAAGACGTTCAGTCTGGGCAACATATTCAAGGTTAGGGAAGCAAGAAAGTGCAGATTTAACCTCGTCAGCGTGGTTACCTACAACCACAATGACGCGGTCAGCGCCAGCAGTAATTGCGGCGTTGACACTCCACCAAACAATGGGTTTATCTAGTAATTTGTGCACAATCTTAGGATGGTGGGACTTCATGCGCGTTCCCTCGCCTGCAGCGAGGACAATCGCAGTAAGTGGCATACGTAAGCCTCCAAAGTACTTCGTATTACTCGATACGAGTGCGTCCCTACACAAAAGTTGCGTAAAAAATGGCTGGGGTAGTAGGATTCGAACCCACATTCCAGGCACCAAAAACCCGTGTCCTAACCGTTGGACGATACCCCAATGTAATCACTACGTTGGTTTTGTCCGCAACCCTATTAAGTGTATCAGCTTAGCGAGGCAAATGCTCCACAAATTGCATCAAGAACAAGAACTGCTAAAGTCTGCGCGTCTGCGGTAGTAAATGAGCCGTCTACGTTTGTTCCTTCTGGCAGCACAATCTTGATAGGGGAGCCCGTTGCATCAGCAGACTCAATGGCAGTGCGCAGTCTTGCTGGCAGCGTCTCGTTTTCCTCCATAGAAACAGAGCCAATACCAACCTGTCCGCGGGCGGGCATGCTTGGGGCATAAGCTGTGGTCAGAACCAAAATAGTGGCTGCATCAGTAGGGGAGTCAGCGCGATCAATCATGGTCATGCCGCTTGCCTCAGTAGTTGCCTTAGAAAGGTTATAGACGCGTGCGGCTACGTTTCTAGAGATAGGGTCTTCTCCTGTGATAGCAATGCAGGTAGTCTCAAGCACATTGGCAGCGCGAGCAAAGCCCATAGGACCCTGTGGGTGAGGGCCTTTTGCCTGCTTACCAGACCAAACGTGACGCAGACGCTCAATGGCGTCGAGGGTATCCTGGAATGCCATACCATCAGCAAGCTCGCCGACGCTTTCCTGGAAGAGCTTAACGGCAGCCTCGGTGTGAACACCGTAATGGCCATCAACTTTTCCGCACGAGAAACCCAAGATGTTGAGACGCTCTTGCAGCTGACGTACGTCATTGCCGTGGAAGTTAGGAAGACGAAGGTAGAGGGTTCTGTCTCCTAGCTCATAACCCTCATCGACCATGATTGCCCAGGTAGAGGCATCTACTTCTTCTCCAAGAGAAAGGTCATGGTCAAGCCTAAAGCGCGCAACCGCGCGAGCAGTTGACTTGCCAAACGTGTGGCTCTGACGCTCATCGTCTTCGATGGCGTAACCAAGCTTAACGAGGCGTTCCTGAATGTCTTCAACGGCAGCACCGGTGCTACCAGGAGTAATAGGATCCATAATTACCTTTCTCGGTTCACAAAGAAGTCTGCCATAGACAAAAGTGTGTCGCGAGCGTCTTCAGTAAGTATCACGTTTTCAAGCACGTGCTTTGCCTCATCAACTAAGGCAAGAGCGTGCGTGCGGACAAATTTTATCGCATTAGCGCTTTCCATAAGCTCCACAGCGCGCTGAAGCTTCAAAGTATCGCTCGTATGCGCAGAAAGTATGGAGACAAGCTCTGCTTTTTCTGCCAATCCAAGATGTTCGAGCGCGTAGACTACCGCAAGCGTGCGCTTACCCTCAGTGATGTCCGACCTAAAATCTTTACCCTGTACCTGGGCGTTTCCTACCAGGTTGAGAAGATCGTCTTGCAGTTGGAAGGCAAGTCCTACCTTGAGGCCAAACTCTTTGAGTGCATCAAGCGTTTTCTGGTCAGCGCCACCAATGAGCGCACCTAGTACCAGGGGATATGCAGCAGAGTAATAGGCGGTTTTGGAGAGCGCCATAAAAAGGTACTGGTCAGAGGTAATATCCCAGCGCTTATTTTGAGCCCAGCCAAGGTCAAGCGCCTGACCCTCAAGGGTGTGCTCCTGCATGGCGAGAAGGGCGTCGATAACGCGAATTTTTAGCTGGTCAGAGAGGTGGTCGGCTACGGTAACGCGTCTGACAACATTGACCAGCGCAGAATCACCAACGTTGATGGCAAGTCCAGTGCCAAGTGTCTTGTAGAGGCACTTCTCGCCACGGCGCAGCTCTGATTTGTCTGCGATGTCGTCGTGGATAAGGGCTGCCGACTGGAAGTCCTCGATGGCGCAGGCCACAGGCAGAGCGGCTTCTGCTGAGCTGCCGACTGCTTCGGAGCCCAGGCAGCAGAGGACCGGTCGGACGCGCTTGCCGCCGCCCGCACTGAAGTGAGCGAGTGGCTGGTAGAGGTAGGTGTTCAGGTCCGCGCGGGTGCGGTCTGAAAGCGCCGCTGCGGGCGCTGCGGGCGTTGCCGCGGGTGCTGCAGGCGTTGACGTGGGAAGTCCGCGCATGATCTCCGCCTCGACGGCAGGGAGCTTTTGTGTGAGGTAGTCGGCGAAGTTCACGGAAGTCCTAGCCGCGATAACCGTCTGGATTCATCGACTGCCACTTCCAGGAGTCGCGGCACATGTCGGCAAGGTCGTACTGAGCCTTCCAGCCAAGCATGTCAGCAGCTTTCTGGCAGTCAGCGTAGTTGGTGGCAACGTCACCTGCGCGACGAGGCTCAATAACGTAAGGAATCTCTTTGCCACAAGCCTTTGAGAAAGCCTTGATAACGTCAAGTACCGAGCTACCGGTGCCAGTGCCCAGGTTGAAGATTTCAACGCCCGTGCGACCGGCCATCCATTTAAGTGCAGCTACGTGGCCGGAGCCAAGGTCGCAGACGTGGATGTAGTCGCGAACGCCCGTGCCATCTGGGGTGTTGTAGTCGTCGCCAAAGACGTGAACAGCCTCGCGCTTGCCCACGGCAACCTGAGCCACGTAAGGGACCAGGTTGTTTGGAATACCTGCAGGATCTTCTCCGATGAGGCCCGACTGGTGAGCGCCAATAGGATTGAAGTATCTGAGCAGGACAACGTTCCACTCTGGATCTGCGGTGTGAACATCGGTGAGGATCTGCTCAATCATCCATTTAGTCCAGCCATAAGGATTGGTTGCGTTCTTCTTGGGGCTTTGCTCGGTTAGAGGAAGACTATCTGGGTCTCCATAAACCGTTGCTGAGCTCGAGAAAATAATTGACTTACAACCGTGGTTTCTCATGACATCAAGAAGGGTGAGGGTATTGCCCAGGTTGTTTGTGTAGTACTCAATGGGCTTGGTAACGGACTCGCCAACGGCCTTGAAGCCGGCAAAGTGAATGACAAAGTTAATGGCGTGCTCATCAAAGATGCGGTTCAGTGCATCTGCGTCGTTGACGTCTGCCTCGTAGAACGAAAGGCGCTTAGCGTTTTCTTCTCCCACAATGGTTTTGATGCGATCGATAACCTTTGCCGAAGCATTGGAAAGGTCATCAACAATTACGGCCTCGTAGCCGGAATTGAGCAGTTCAACAACGGTATGGCTGCCAATAAAGCCCGCGCCACCGGTGACAAGTACGCAGGAATTTTGTGGAATCAGAGTGTCAGACATATCAATCCTTTCGTGGACTTATATCGTCATAAGTATACGGCTTTTCCGCGAAACGTTGGGCGTTGCGAGTGCACGGGTTTCTCGCCAGATGCTGCTGCGGGCGCGCGGGGAGCGCGCGGGTTTCTCGGCAGGCGGGCCCGCCTTTTGCTGGGTGCGCCTGAAAAGTGCAAAGAATCTGTATTTACGGCACAGATTCTTTAACAAAATCAGGCAAATCCACAGATTCTTTTATGTATTTAGGCAGAAGTTACAGATTCTTTGAAGGAATCAGGCGCATTCTAACGGGGTAGCTGTCCCAATTTTTGCGAGCCTGAAAACTGCACCATGTCTGAGTAAAACAACTCAGACATGGTGAGAAAAACCGGCAAATAGCTCAGATATGGTGTGCTTTTCAGGCAAATCGTTCAGACTTGGCGAGAAAATCAGGCTCGTTCCAGACGCATTCCAAGTTCGTCCCGAGCTCATCCCAGCTCGCGCCGCTCACCTGGCGAGAAACCCGTCCACTCCCAGCGTTTCCGCACAAGAAACCCGGCATCCACACGAAATGGATACCGGGTAGAAATCGCTTGCAACCTGCGAACGCGCCTTACTTGAAGTACTCTACGCCACCCTCAATCAGAGGCTGGAACTGGTCGCCAACAGTGAGCTCGGGGATGTTCTTGTAGAGGCCCGCGCCGGAGCGCTCCGTGTGACCCATCTTGCCCAGGACGCGGCCATCGGGGCTGGTAATGCCCTCGATAGCCAGGACGGAGCCGTTAGGGTTAACGGAGAAGTCCATGCTCGGAACACCTGTTGCGTCAACGTACTGTGTTGCAATCTGGCCGTTGGCCTTGAGCGTTTCAAGCAGCTCGTCGGAGGCAACAAAGCGACCTTCTCCGTGGCTGATTGCGATGGTGTGGATGTCGCCAAGTGCGCACTTGGAGAGCCATGGCGACATTGTGGATGCAACACTGGTGCGAACAAGCTGGCTTTGGTGACGGCCGATGGTGTTAAACGTCAGCGTTGGGCAGGTGTCGTCCATGGGTCGGATATCGCCGTAAGGAACAAGACCCAGCTTGATGAGTGCCTGGAAGCCATTGCAGATGCCCAGCATAAGGCCATCGCGCTGCTGCAGAAGCTCGCGAACAGCCTCGGTTACCTGAGGTGCGCGGAAGAGTGCGCAGATAAACTTAGCTGATCCGTCTGGCTCGTCTCCGCCGGAGAAGCCACCTGGAATCATGACAATCTGACTCTTCTTGATGGACTCTGCCAGCGTATTTGCAGACTCAACAATGTCCTGAGGTGTCAGGTTGTTAATGACCAGTGTAGTTGGGTCAGCGCCTGCACGCTCAAAGGCACGCGTAACGTCGTACTCGCAGTTGTTACCTGGGAATACGGGGATGATGACGCGTGGGCGAGCAGGTGCGATAAGGGCTGGACCAGCATAGGAGTGTCGTGTGGATGCACCGTCGAAGCTGATTTTCTCCACAGCCTCGTCGGAGCCTCCGCGGTAGGGGAAGACCTCCTCAAGTGGACGCTCCCATGCTTCCTGAAGCTCGGAGAGGTCGATCTTCTCGCCACACGCGCTGAAAGCGTACTCGGACGTGGTGACGCCCAGAGGAGCCACGCATACGCCGTCGACGTCGTCAACGGATACGCCGTCTGCCAGCTCAACGATGAAGGCACCGTAGGTTGGCGAGAAGAGCGCGTCGGCAGAAATCTCTGGGACCAGCTCAACGCCCAGCTTGTTGCCCAGACAGCTCTTGAAAAGAGCCTCGGCCACGCCGCCGTAACCTGGTGTGGTAATGGCAAGCGCGCTCTTGGACTGGACAAGGGTACTGATCAGCTTGTATGCGGTGAGCAGGGACTCGTTGTCGGGGAGAAGGCCGCTCTCGTCGTAGGATGGAACAATGGAGATGAGCCTATGACCTGCGCCCTTGAACTCGTTAGAGACAATCTTGTCCACCTTGGTAAGGCCGGTGGCAAACGAAACCAGTGTTGGCGGAACGTCCAGGTCCTCAAAGGTGCCGGACATGGAGTCCTTACCGCCGACAGCTGCAAGACCAAGGTTGACCTGGGCCATCAGTGCGCCGAGAAGTGCTGAGGCTGGCTTGCCCCAACGGTTAGGATTCTGACCAAGCTTCTCGAAGTACTCCTGGAAGGTGAGGTAGAGGTCCTGGTACTTAAAGCCGGTAGCAACCAGCTTGGAGACGGACTCAACAACAGAGAGGTATGCGCCGCGGAACTGGTCGGCCTCCATGAGGTAGGGGTTAAAGCCCCAGGCCATGCCCGAGACGGTGTTGGTCTGACCCATAACAGGAAGCTTTGCCACCATAGAGAGGGTTGGGGTCAGCTGGCGAGCGCCACCGAATGGCATAAGGACAGTACCTGCGCCAATGGTAGAGTCAAAGCGCTCGGAGAGACCCTTGTTAGATGCAACGTTTAGATCGCGTACCAGCGAGTGGAGTTTCTCGCCAAGAGTTGTGCCTGCCCAGGTGCGCTGGTAAGCAAGAGGCTTGGCCAGGCGCACGGTAATTGATTTAGGAGCGCCGTTTGAGGCGAGAAATGCGCGGCTGATGTTGACAATCTTCTGTCCGCGCCAGCGCATGACCAGGCGAGGATCCTCGGTGACGGTAGCCACGATGGTTGCCTCGAGGTTTTCTTCGCGGGCGTATGCACAGAACTGCTCGACGTCTTTTGCCTCAAGTGCTACAGCCATGCGCTCCTGAGACTCGGAGATTGCCAGCTCAGTGCCGTCAAGGCCGTCGTACTTTTTAGGAACAGCGTCCAGGTTGACGTCAAGGCCGTCGGCAAGCTCGCCAATAGCAACAGAAACGCCGCCCGCGCCAAAGTCATTGCAGCGTTTAATGAGCTTGCAGGCGTCTTCACGGCGGAAGAGGCGCTGAAGCTTGCGCTCAACAGGAGCATTGCCCTTCTGAACCTCGGCACCGTCGCGCTCAATGGAGCCAGCATCGTGTGCCTTGGAAGAGCCGGTTGCGCCGCCAATGCCGTCGCGACCAGTGCGGCCGCCGAGAAGAACGATGATGTCGCCATCTTCTGGGCGCTCACGGCGAACGTGGCTTTGAGGAGTTGCGCCTACAACGGCACCAATCTCCATGCGTTTTGCAACGTAACCTGGGTGGTAGAGCTCAGAAACCTGGCCCGTAGCAAGGCCAATCTGGTTGCCGTAGCTGGAATAACCTGCTGCTGCCGTACGCACGATGGTGCGCTGGGGAAGCTTTCCAGGAAGTGTCTGGGAAACAGGAACGGTTGGGTCTGCAGCGCCCGTGACGCGCATTGCCTGGTAGACATAGCTGCGGCCAGAAAGAGGGTCGCGGATAGCGCCACCGATGCAGGTAGCTGCGCCACCAAATGGCTCAATCTCGGTTGGATGGTTGTGAGTCTCGTTCTTGAAGAGGAAGAGCCAGTCTTCATCTGTACCGTCAACGTCTACCTTGACTTTTACGGTACAGGCGTTGATTTCTTCTGACTCATCAAGATTGGTGAGGACGCCCTTCTCGCGAAGGTACTTTGCACCAATAGTTGCCATGTCCCAAAGAGAGACGGCACGATCTTCTCGCCCAAGTTCTTTGCGCATGGAGAGGTACTTCTCAAACGCAGCCTTTACCAGGTCATCATCAATCTGCACGCCGGTAATTCCGGTATTAAAGGTGGTGTGGCGGCAGTGGTCTGACCAGTAGGTATCAATGACGCGAATCTCGGTGATGGTAGGATCGCGCTGCTCTGTGGTGAAGTACTGCTGGCAGAAGGTGAGGTCGGCCAGGTCCATAGCAAGGCCGTGAGAAGCAATGAACTCCTTGAGGCCGTCCTGGTCAAGGGCGTTAAAGCCCTCAAGAACCTCTACGTCCGCAGGCTCTGGAATGGAAATCTTGAGGGTCTCGGGCAGCTCAAGGGAAGCCTCGCGAGCCTCAACGGGGTTAATCAGGTAATTCTTGATGGCAGCAACGTCTGCCTCTGTAAGGTTTCCGGTTAGCACGTAAAGGCGAGCAGAGCGAACAAGAGGTCGCTCGCCTTGGCTGATGAGCTGCACACACTCTGCAGCCGAGTCTGCACGCTGGTCAAACTGGCCAGGTAAAAACTCAACAGCAAACGTATGAACAGCCGCACCTTCAGAAGAAAACTCTGGCATGGTACGGCTGGCAAGATCGGACTGTGGCTCTGAAAAAACGGTGGGTATGCAGGACTCAAAGAGTTCCTCTGAAATTCCCTCAACATCGTAGCGGTTAAGCAGGTCAATGCGTTGTAACTCGGTAATACCAAGAAGGTCTTTCACTTCTTTGAGCAGGGCTTTTGCCTCGCCCTCGAAACCAGATTTTCTTTGGACGTAGACGCGCAGGACCATAGGGCCACCTTTCAATGCAAGCCTTGAACGCTTTTACTGGCTTTATTGTACGTTACTTAGGTGGCCAAATTGGCGGTTGTCGAGAAAAGAAAAACGGGTTGTAACAGAGCGTTAAAAATACAAATTTTTTAGTTAAAAGTTTTTACGCCAGCATGATTTGCGCCGGCAAGTGTGCCCGCAAGTTCATGCCGGCAAGTTTTACGTCAGCACGTTTTACGCCAGCACAAAGACAAGGGCGATAAAACAAACCGTGATGCCCAAGGCAATTACCTCGCGAGCACCAAAGGTTGGTTGATGCCAACGTGTGCGAGAAGCCCCTGCTACATAGTGGCGAGCATCAAGTGCCTTGGAAAGGTTGTTAGCGTGCCTGAGTGAGCTTGCTAAAAGCGCCACCACAATGGAGAAGGTTGCGCGAAGTCTTTTAGGAAGCGAGCCTGAAGCAACGTCTCCTGCGCGAGCGGTTTGGGCCTCGGAAATAGATACGGCGTCGCCTGCAAGTGTTGGAATAAAGCGCAGCATAAGCGAGAAAATCATGGCAATTTCTTTACCGGGAAGGCCAATTTTTGAGAGCGGTGCGCAAGCTGCTTCAAAGGCATTGCCCAGATCAGTCTGAGTGGTGGTAAGCAGAAGCAGTGCACCCATCAAAATCGCAGCTAAAATGCGCACAGGGTAGAGAAAAGCACTCCATGCTCCCACATCAGTGATGGTAAAGATAGACCAGGAAACAAGCACAGTTCCTTCTCGCGTAAGCAACAGGTTAAAGAGAGAAAGGAAGATGAGCAGCCAGGCAAGTGGGATGATTGATACAAGCACTTGTTTGACGGGAATTTTTGCCAGAGCTAGCAGGCAAAGTGCGCCGACTACCAGCAGCGCAAGCTGTGGTGCCGTGCGGATAAAAAACGTTGTGAGCATCAAAAGAAGCGCCGCCAGGCATTTAACGTTGGGATTAAGCCTGTGAATGGGCGAGTCTGCGCGGTAATACTGGCCGACGGAAATCTTAAGCGCCATAACGACCTCCTTGTGTGAGGTCGCTGGTTTGCGCGTCGCCAGAGTTGGTCGGCAACGCAGCAACTACCGCGTCTACCAGCTCAGACAGGGTCAAAGGTTCTCCTAGGTTGATTCCCGTAGTGCGGGACAGACGCTGCGCCCACGCTAGTGCATGAGGAATACCCAGGCCAAGGTCCTGGAATTCTGTCTCTGAGAAATGAGTAAATGTTTGATAAGGCGTGCCAGAAAACACCAGGTCACCCTCATGGAGCACGATAATCTGGTCAGTTTCTGCCGCATCCTCCATCGAGTGTGTGAGCTCAATAACGGTGCAGCCATCTTCAAGAACGGCGTTGATAATTTTTCTGAGCTCAGAGCAATAATGAGGATCAAGTCCGCTGGTAGGCTCATCGAGGACAAGCACCTTTGGCTGCATGGCAATAACGCCTGCAAGTGCGCACAGTCTCTGCTGACCACCGGAAAGCTCAAAAGGGGATGCATCTGCCTTGTGGGAAAGTCCGACAAGTTTCAGAGCAGTATCTACAGCGCTTGCTACATCGCAGGCAGAAAGACCAAGGTTAGTGGGGCCAAACGCCACGTCTTCGGCAACTGTTTGTGCAAAAAGCTGGCGCTCTGGTCGCTGCATGACGTAACCAACAATACCGTGAAGTTTTCTGCGGTTTTGCTTCTGTCGAGTATCCAGTCCAGCCACGCAGAGGATTCCGGAATCAGGCGTATCAAGTGCGCAAATCAAGCGCGCTAGGGTGGACTTGCCGGAACCAGTGGAGCCGATAACGGCAACATGCGAGCCTTTTTGCACGTCAACCGAGATGTTTTTGAGCACAGGCTTCTGGTACGAGAACGTCACGTCGCGCACGGAAACCGCTGCTGACTCGGACGTGCCGCCGGCCGCGCTGCGACCTGCAGCCGCGTCGTCGCAACCTGCAGTCGCCGCGTCGTTCGCACTTCTCGCCGCTGTGGCGAGAAGCCCCGTCAGCTCGCTGAGCACGCGCTCAGCCGAAGGGGATTTGCACACGACAACTCCTCGGTTGTTGAACGCGTGGGCCACCTGATAGGCAAATGGCTCCTCAAGATGCAGACATTCAACCAGTTCATGCTGCTCAAAGAGCGCTTCAGGCGTTCCCTCAAATGCAACGCGACCGTTGTCCAAGGCAATCACGTGATCAGCAGAAACCACTTCGTCCATGAAATGCGTTACGTGAACAATAGTCTTTCCAGCTGCACGGAGTTTCTCGACAAGGCCCATAACGTTATTTCTATGTACAACGTCAAGAGCTGCGGAAGGTTCGTCAAGAATCAGAATTTGCGGCTTCATGACCAGCGCGCCCGAGATTGCCACGCGCTGCTGTTGGCCGCCCGAGAGCATCTGCGGATTTTCTGACGCAAACTCGGTGAGAGTGCCAAGTTTAATCTGCTGTTCTACCAGTGGTGTTATCTGGTCACTGGGCACCTGAAGGTTCTCCAGACCAAAGGCAATATCGTCTGCGACCACGCTACAGATAATCTGATCTTCAGGATTCTGAAAGACCAAGCCTAGCTGCGGACGAATGGTTTTGTACGCCTCAAAGTCAACCTGGCCATCGTTGACAACGGTGGTTCCCAAAAAGGTAACGGTGCCCTCGTCAGGCGCGGTAAGGCCAGAGAGAATCGATGCCACGGTGGACTTACCCGATCCGTTTGCACCCACAATACAGGTACGTTTACTTGCAGGAACAGAGAACGAGACATGATCGAGGGCAACTACGCCCTTTGCGTGCACAAAGGTCACGTCCGAAAGCGTTGCAGCTACAGGGAGGTCCTGAGTTTGTGCGGCGCTTTCAGACGTGTGTGTATCTAGGGAGTTGTCCAGCAGACTACTCACCGTTTTTGATGCTCTCAAAAAGTGAGGTAGCCGAGCGCATAATCACAACAAAGATAATGCTGTTGATAGCAACCTTTACCACGTTGAAGGGGAGAAGAGCAGGGACAATCAGTCCGCTTACTGCCTCCACGCTCATGCCGGTGTAGATTGGGGTAACTACAAGGTTGCCCAGAATGCATGCGACAACGCTGACAACACTGCCCACAATGAGGGCAAGTACCAGCTGCTTGATCTTCTCGGAACGGTTATACACAATCAGCGAGACAGGCAAAACGTAGGTAAGCGTTGCCAGGATTGCCATGATGGTGCCGTAAATTCCAGACTCCGTGGTGAGGTGCAGAAGGTAGGGAAGCACCGAGACGATCGCTCCTGCAGCAGGGCCAAAAGCTACGCCTGCAAGCAGGGCAAAGACGCCCGATGGATCGTACTTCAAAAACGTCACACCTGGAATCAGGGGGAACTGAAGCACCATGGTGCTGATTGCAGCAGCTGCACAAAGCATGGCGAGAATAGCAATTCTCTTGGTAGACCAGCCGTTAGAAGATGCGGTTGTTGCGTGGGTTGAGTGGGATGAAGCCATAAAAGTCTCCGTTTCTGACATCCGGACTGTACCGTTGGTCCTGGACTTTAACCAGGTTAACCGCATTTTGCGGGTCGCGGACTTGATGGCTTATAGAGCTGGGTTGTTACAAACCCTGAAGCTCGGCCACCTTACCACCAGTAGGTAATTGCAACCATTTCTGAAACATATCGATA
>CAKAPZ010000014.1 GCA_916720015.1 uncultured Atopobium sp.
AACACACCTATGACAGATAATCTGTCAAAAAGACGTATACATTACGCTGAAAATACCTCAAACGTGCAGATTATCTTCATTTGATGTGTAATATGCCCACAATTGTGCAGAATATCTGTCATAGGTGTGTTCCTTAGGTACGGAATTTACCTATAGTTAAATTCTTTATATATTCCTATTCATTATTCAGCATATTAAATAAAGTTTATACATAGAAATGTATATCGGTCAGTGAGACCGCCTAGCTGTCAGGCAAGATGCCGTTAGTTTCCTAGTTATCTTGACTAAAAGTTATACGATTCCACAGCAAGACCTACTAAAGCTGCACCATTTTGTACGCCAAACCTAAAAGACAACATTAACACGCTACAAAAAAGCTGGTAATCCGAAAGGATTACCAGCTCAAGGTCAGTATGTTTCTCGTCACATGAGAGAGTCGCGTGTGAGCAGCACTTTCGTGCTCGTAGCAGCGCTTTCGCGCCCGACGCCGCGCTCGATGCGCCCGGTGACTCTTAGTGGGTTGCGTCCTCGAAGAACTCCCATGCCTGAGCGTCGGTTGCGCCCTCGTGAACGATCATGCGGACAGCCTCGGCCATCTGCAGAGGATGGGTGCTCTGGAAGATGTTGCGACCCATGTCAACGCCGCGTGCACCCTTGCGAATGACGTCGTATGCAAGGTGCAGAGCGTCACGCTCAGCAAGCTTCTTACCACCAGCAACAACAATTGGAACTGGGCATGCTGCAACAACTTCCTCGAAGTCCTCGCAGTCGTAGGTCTTAACAATCTGGCAGCCCATCTCAGCGATGATGCGGGTTGCAAGCTTGAAGAAGCGACCGGTGCGCTCCATGTCCTTACCAACAGCGCAAACGCCGAGGGTAGGAATGCTGTAGCGGAATCCAGCGTTAATAACCTGGCTCAGGTTGTCGATACTGGAGAGCTGGCCATCAGCGCCGATGAAGGTCTGAACAGCCATGCAGTCTGCGTTCATGCGGATAGCATCCTCGATGTCAACAGCAACAACCTCGTGCGAGAGGTCGGACTGCAGCATAGAAGAACCAGAAGAAACGCGAAGAGCAATGCCCTTAGAGACCTCAGGAGAAACGCAGGTCCTGATTGCGCCACGGGTGCCCATGAAGCAGTCAACGTAAGGAGCAAGCTGTGGAAGCAGCAGGTCAAGACGCTCGAGACCAGCGGTTGAACCCATGAAGTAGCCGTGGTCAAATGCGAACATTACAGTGTTGCCGCTCTTTGGATCAAAGATGTTGGAGAGGTGCTTCTGCATACCCCAGTCGAGGTTGTTTGCACCCTTTACATAAAATCCCTGATTGTTAGCAAAAGGAGTGTCTACGTGATAATCCTTAGCTACTTTCAATCCGTCCAGATCTGCCATGAAAATCCTTTCAATAAAACCTTAAAGCTCGCAGAGGAAGTGTGATTCTTCGGCGAAGCTGCCTCGTAAGAGAACGCGCTTCTTGGACGCGCCTCTTTGGGCGACCGCCCCGGGAGGACCGCCCTTCTCTGCGGCTGAATTACCTCATAAGCTGGCGAGAAGATCGGTCTTCTCGCCAGCCGTGAACTTACGCCTTGAACGTACCGCTTCTACTTAGAAGGAGTAGTTGTTCATGTTCTCCTTGGTGAAGACAAGGCGCTCAGGAAGCAGGACAACGCCGTTGTTTTTCTCGCCAGTCTTTGCACCCTCGGAGATGGAGTCGTTAGCCTCAACCTTGACATCGCCAATGCTTGGAATGGAGATGGTGTCGCCAACCTTGACCTCATTGCCAGCTGCGAGGAATGCTGCAACGTAGCAGCCCATTGCGCCCTGAACTGCGCAGTCCCAGAGGCCCCAGTTGTAGATGGTGCCGTGCTCGCAGTAGGACTTGATGGACTGTGGAGAAGCAAAACCGGTGATGGTGATCTTCTTTGCGTCGTAGCCCTTGTTCTCTGCAGCCTGGAGCTGGCCAGGAAGAGCGGTGGAGTCGTTGCAGATGATCAGGTCAATCTCTGGGTAAGCGTCAAGGATTGCCTCACCGATGGTAATTGCCTGCTCTGCGTCCTGGTTGGAGTAGTAGTTCTCGTGGACGTTCTTCCACTTAGGATACTTCTCCTTGATGATCTTCTGAGCAGCTACCTGCCAGGAGTTCTGGTCGGTAACAGTTGCCTGGGAGTAGTGCCAGACATAGGTAATCTCGTCCTTCTCTGGGTCCTTGCCGCGCTCCTTGAGGCCAGCAACGCCCATGTCAACAAGCATCTGACCAAGAATCTCTGGAGTACCCTGGGAAACCATAAGAGTACGATCCTCTGGGTTAGCGTCGGAGTCCCAAGTGGTAACAACGATACCAGCAGCAGTTGCCTTCTTCAGAGCGTCAGAAACACCCTTTGCATCAACAGTAGAGATGCTGATTGCGTCTACGCCGTTAGCTACTGCCTGATTAATAACGGAAACCTGAGCGGAAACGGAAGCGGTTGCGTCACCAATGTAATCAACGGTGAAGCCCCACTCCTTAGACTTGTCCTGTGCGCCCTTGTTTGCGGACTCGAAGAATGCGTTTCCGGTGACCTTAGGGATAAATGCTACGGTCTTACCTTTGACGTCTTTGCCGCCCTCGGACTTCTTGGTCTCTTCTTTCTTCTCGCCACCACCATTATTGCAGCCTGCCAGAGCGAGGCCAGCGCTAACTGCGGTGATACCAGCGGCACCAATAAAACCACGACGAGTAATCTCTTGCATAGGTAACCTCCCTTGTCTGTGCCTAAGGCACAATTTCCCCAAAGCTTATGCCTTGGCTTTACTGCTGCTTGAAAGCAGCGATTTCAAAAACGTACCAATATTTGTTCCGCTTGCTGCCGATCGAGCAACGATGACAACAACCAGCAGGACACCAACAGGAATATCCAGATACTGTGGGCTTACCTTGAAGCACAGTGGCAAGCCGAAGCGCAAGAATGCAATAACAAACGAAGCAAGCGCGGTACCAACAATGGAGCCCTTACCACCAGTGGAAAGCGTGCCGCCCAAAACAACTGCGGTGATGATGTCCATGGTGAGGTCGGCACCAAGATCGGACTTAGCGGTACCCAGGTAAGCGGTCAGAACCACGCCTGCAATAACAGCGGAAACTGCGGTGAGCATGTAGGTGGACATAATGACTGCTCGGCTATTAATGCCAGAGAACTCAGCTGCGCTCTGGTTAACGCCAACCAGGGTAATGCGACGACCATACTTAGTCTTGTGCAGCAGAATGAACGCGATAACCAGCATCAGGATGTAGATAAGCAGCTGGAATGGGATGACGCCAAAGAGCTGGAAGTTAGATACAAACTTGAAGTCCTCGGGGAAGCCACCAATTCCCTGGTAGCTCTCGGTCTTGGAGAGCGTGGAGATGAGCAGAGCCAGACCGGAGTACAGGAAGCTGCCGCCTAGGGTAACAACCATTGCTTGCACTCGACAGTACGCAATCAAGAAGCCCGAAAGCGCACCACAAGCAACAACCAGGACAAAGGCAACGCCCACGGCGCCCCAGATAGGAAGACCAAAGTCCTGCCAGCCAACGCCAATGGTGATGGACGTCAGACCAACCAGAGATGCAACCTGGATGTCGATGCCGCCGGTAACCATAACAAGCGTTACAAAGAGCGAGATCATAAAGACTGGCAGGTTATCGTTAATGCTGGTAAACAGCAGTGCTGGACGTAAGAACTTGCCGTTTGCAGCACCAAAAATGACAAACTCAAGTACAAGCAGGCCAATAAGGATCATGTTCCAGCTTGTCTGGCCCTTGGACAAAAATCCCTTAAGTGTCTTCATCATTAGCGAACACCACCCTTCTTACCTGAAGGGCTCAAAGCTGCCTCACCAAAGTCTGCAATCTGCTCTGCAAGAACCTCAGAGCTTGACTTTGGAGAAACACGTGCGTTCAGACGAGCGTGCCTGTTCTGAACAATGGAGCGATGCTGAAGCAGGGCGTCCACAACAACAATGACAATCAGAATAACGCCGGTAATTGCGTTGTCGTAATTTGACGAGAAGCCCATGAAGACCAACAGGTAGCTGATGGATGCCATGATGACGGAACCGACAGCTGCACCAAGGACGGAGCCAACGCCACCAAGCAGACTAACGCCACCAAGAACGCAGGCTGCAATAGCCTTCATCTCGTAGCCGTTACCGCTCATTGGGGTAACAAAGCCAATACGGCTGCAGAAGATAATGCCGCCGATAGCTGCCATAACGCCGCAGATGACGTATGCCAGAATCTTGGTCTGAAGAGCTGGAATACCAACCAGGGTTGCACCGTTAGCGTTATCGCCAACTGCTGCAAACCAGCGACCACGACGGGTCTGGGTTAGTGCAAAGTGAATCAGAATAACCAGTGCAATAACTGCACAGTAGTAAACGGTGAAGTCACCAATACCAGTTACTGCCGAGAAGTCCTTGAACTCCTTAGGAAGGTTCTCAACCCACTGACCATTGGTGTACACGTAAACAATACCGCGCAGAACACCGTTGGTACCCAGGGTAAAGATGAGCGATGGAGCCTTCATAACGGCAACGCCCCAGGCGTTTACCAGACCAATTGCTACACCAATAAGAATACCTACCAGGCAAGCAACAGGAAGTGGAGTTCCATCTCTGAGCATGCTGCCAACTACCACAGCAACAAGACCCAGGTTGGAACCAACAGAAACGTCAATCTCACCAATGAACAGGGTGAAAGCCACACCAACAGCGACCAATGTGTAGACAACGGACGTGTTAAAGCAGGCAGCAATTGTTGCTGGCGTCAAGAATGCAGGATTCATTGCACCAACAATAATAAAGAGAGCAATCAGGAATGCGAGGCTGCTCAGTCCCCTAGCCTTGAGAAGGCGCTTTACAAGATCCATACGTCACCTCCTACAATCCAAATGCAGCGGACATGAGGTTGTCCTGCGTAATTTCTTCTTTTTTGAACTCGTGATTAATGCGTCCCTGGTACATAGTGAACGCACGGTCAGCAAGCTCAATAATCTCTTCCATGTCCGAAGAAATCAGAAGAATAGAAACGCCTTGCTTACGGAGCTCCTGCAAAACAGCGTATACATCGCCACGAGCAGCAGCGTCAATACCACGAGTTGGCTCGTCCAAAATAACGACCTTTGGAGCAACCGAGAATGCGCGGCCAATAACAATCTTCTGCTGGTTACCACCAGAAAGGCCACCTACCTCCTGATCAAGGCCTGTGACCTTGGTGCGGAAGTTATCAACGTAGTTCTGAGAGACCCTGTCTTCTTCTTTACGGTTAAGCAGCAACTTACCCAAGGAAGAGTTTGCAAGCAGAGAGCTTGTGGTGTTCTCGGCAACGTCACGAATTCTAAACAGACCGTCGTTAAAGCGGTCCTCTGGGACATAGCTCAGACCTGCAGCAATGACGTCTTTGGTGGACTTGCCGGTAATGTCTTTGCCGTCGACAAATACCTTGCCGCCCAAAACCTTATCCATACCGTAAATGGTGGTAGCCATCTCTGATCTACCAGCACCAACGATACCTGCAAGACCAACAATCTCGCCTGGATAAATGTTGAGGTTTACGTCAGCAAAGCCATAGCCCGTAAACTCAGCAAGTTCAAAAATAGGCTCTGCGTCGTAATCAATGTTTGCGCTCTCGGCAATCTCTTTCTTAATCTCTGCTGCGTCTGGTGGAAGAAGTCCGCGAACAAGATCTTCTCGCGTGAAGTCCTCTACTTTGCCGCGCATAGCCATAACGCCGTCACGCAAAATGCCAATGCTGGTAGAAATCTCAAAGACCTCTGCCAGGCGGTGGGTGATGTAGATGATGCCAATGTTTTTCTGCTTGAGCTCCTGGACTACCTTGAAAAGGCTCTGTACCTCGTCAAAGGTAAGTGCAGAAGTTGGCTCGTCCAGAATAAGAATCTCGGAGTGACGCATAAGACCGCGGAGAATCTCAACCATGCCCTGCTCAGCAATGGAAAGCGTCATTGCCTTGCGGTCCAGGTCAAGCTCCCAGCCAATCTCTTTCATAGTATCTTCGAGCATCTTGTTGAGCTCGGCTTTTGGAGCCTCAAAGCCAATGGTGATGTTCTCTCTAACGGTCATATTAGGGAACAGCATTGGCTCCTGAGGAACCATATAGATACTGTGTGCAAGTGCGGCCTTAGGGTTGGAGATATCAACCTTCTGACGATCGATAGAAATTTCTCCCTCATCGGCAGAGTAAATACCCATGATGATCTTCATGAGGGTAGATTTACCGGAACCGTTGCCACCAATAAGAGAGATGACCTCTCCTGGCGCCAAATCTAAGTTAATGCCTTTTAATACCTCGTTGGAACCAAATGACTTCTTGATTCCGCGGACGGAAAGAAGTGTGTCGCACTGCTTGCACACATCTTTTCCTTCAGGCGACTTTGGGTCAGTGGCATCGATATCGATGTCAAAAGTTTCACCCATAGTACCTCCTACCAAAAAATAACAAAACGGCCGTACAAAATCTCACACTTTGAAGATATATATAAATAGGCATTCTTCAAAGCACCGTCACGGCAAACGGTATTATTACTGCCGTGAATGGTATTTTTGATTGTATCATGAACAATAGTCCGCAATACCTCTATACGCAATTATGGTATTTGTAGTATATCTTCCTGTTAATAGGGAGAATAATTACTATAATGAAGTCTAGTATGTTAGATACAAATGTTTTATCATTAAACAAAAGTATCAACAGGAGGATGCATGGACGAACAAACTTATGCACTAGCTACTAAGGCTGCATGGTATTACTACATGGAAGATAACACCCAGGCTCAGATTGCTGAGGTCATGGGCGTTTCTCGTGCAAAAGTTATCCGTCTCCTTGAAGAGGCTCGCGCGCAGGGCATTGTTCAGTTCAGCTTCAGAAAGAACGATAGCCAGCGCGTTTCCGCAGAACAACTCCTTATTGACCGCTTTGGCCTCAAGGACGCTTTTGTGGTTCCAACTCCCCTGGATAGCTCTGCCATTAATCAATCTATTGCTCAGGGCGCAGCTCACTACGTCTCTGACCACCTACGTGAGGACGGCTACCTCAACATTGGCTACGGCGATACCGTCAGCCGTATGCTGGGAGTTCTTGCCAAAAACCGCGAGGAGTCGCTCAACGTTGTTAGCCTTACGGGCGGCGTGAGCTACTACCTGCCAACTGTTGGCACCACCGCCTACTCCATGCACCTGTTCCTGACGCCGTCTCCACTTGTTGTGTCTTCTCGCCAAGTGCGCGATGCACTTCTTGACGAGAAGAGCCTGCAAGACGTATCTACCATGACGGAATACGCAGACATGAGTGTGGTCGGCATCGGCGCCGCAGTTGAGGGCGCAACCGTTTTGCGCAACGGCATCCTTAACGAAGGCGAGCTGACCGTGCTTAAGATGCAGGGTGCCGTCGGCGACGTCCTTAATCACTTTATGGATAAAGACGGCAATCTTATTCAGACAGAAATTGAAGATCGCGTCATTAGTACCGATCTGGACAAGCTTCGCCAGCTCAAAAACGTTGTTGGCGTTGCTGGTGGCAAAGATAAAGTTACGGCAATTAAAGCAGTGCTTAACGGTGGCTATCTGAACGTGCTCATCACGGATTCAGACACCGCTGCTGAACTGCTTCTTTCGTAAACAAGGAGGATCTGATGAGCAAGTATCTTCTTGCACTAGACGCGGGAACAGGAAGTATTCGCGCCGTTCTCTTTAGTGTTGACGGTGAGCAGGTTGGGGTTGCTCAGCGCGAGTGGGAGCACCATGAGGACCCTCGTTGGCCTGGCAGCATGGACTTTGATTGGGTTGCTGACTGGCAGCTTGCTCTGGACTGCATCAAAGAGGTTCTGGCAAAGACCTCCATTGATCCTAAAGAAATCTCTGGTATTTCCACTACCTGTATGCGCGAGGGTATCCTCCTGTATGACCAGGACGGCAACGAGATTTGGGCGTGCGCTAACGTTGACGCCCGAAGCGTTGACGAGGTCAAGCAGCTCATTGATATGGACCCAGAGCTTGAGAAGAAGATTTACCAGAAGAGTGGCCAGACCTATGCACTAGGTGCCCTACCTCGTCTTCTTTGGGTCAAAAACAAAATGCCAGAAATCTATAACAAGGCAGCCAAGATTGGCATGTTCAACGACTGGCTTGCTTACAAGCTCACGGGCATTCTTGCAGTTGAGCCATCAAACGGCAGCACCACCGGCATCATGAGCCTGGAAGAGCGTGCTTGGGATCCAGAGATTGCAAAAGAGTGCGGCCTGCGTGATGACCTATTTGGTCAGGTTGTTGAGTGCGGAGAAGTTCTTGGCGCTGTAACTGCAGACGCCGCAGCAGAGACGGGTCTTGCCGAGGGCACACCTGTTGTTGTTGGTGGCGGCGATTGCCAGCTGGGCATGATTGGTGTTGGCGCTTGCGAGCCTGGTCAGGCTGGCGTATTTGGCGGCAGCTTCTGGCAGTACGAGTTCAACACCGATAAGAGCACTCCAGACCCAGATTATCGCGTCCGTGTAAACTGCCACGCTATTCCACAGATTTGGCAATACGAGGCTCTAGCATTCAAGCCCGGTTTGGTTATGCGTTGGTATCGCGACGGCTTCTGCCAGGCAGAAAAGGCCGAGGCAAAAGAGCGCGGTATTGACGTGTACGACGTCATGAACGAGCACGCCGCAGAGATTCCTGCTGGTAGCCATGGTATGCTTTGCTGCTTCAGTGACATTATGAACTACATCCACTGGACTCACGCAAGCCCAACATTCACTAACTTTGAGCTTGATTCAGAGCGTTTCAACAAGTACACCTTCTATCGTGCAATTTTGGAGAACACCGCCCTTCTCGTCCGTGGCCACATTGACCTGGTCAAAGAGGCTACCGGCAATGAGCCAGACGAGCTCATCTTTGCAGGCGGCGCTTCCAAGAGCCCTCTTTGGGCACAGATTGTTGCCGACGTTACCGGTAAGAACGTTCGCATTCCAGAGGTCAAAGAGGCAACTGCTCTGGGCGCCGCTGTTCTTGCGGGCTACGGCGTAGGCATCTACCCAAGTATCGCCGAGGGCGCAAAGCGCGTTGTTAAATGGGATAAGACATTCTCCCCTAACCCCGACAACAAGGCTGTTTACGACCAGCTGTATGTCCAGTGGAAGGATGTTTACAAGAGTCAGCTTGAGCTTGCAGAAAAGGGCAAGGTCAAGAGCATGTGGAGAGCACCTGGTCTGTAAGTGCCGGGACTCCGCTGCGCCGCAGATACGCGTGGCGCGCAAGAAGAACGTTTGGTCGCATCACAAGTTGCGCCTGAAAGGAAAGTAAGATGTTTATTGTCAACGAGAACGATTTTGAGTATAGGTGCGGAGATCACGGTCCTAAGTACCTGATGAAGGGCCCTCGCATGAACTACGCTATGGTCCAGTTCCAGCCAGGCCAGGATTTCCAGGCTCACTACCACAATGTTATGGAGGAGAACTTCCACATCCTCCAGGGTAAGATTGACATTGTGGTTGACGGCGAGGTCCACACCCTCTCGGCTGGCGACTTCATCCACATTGAGCCCGGCGAGGTCCACTACGTCAATAACCCTTACGACGAGCCTATCGTCATGGTCTCAACCCTTGCTCCTTTCCAGGAGGTTGACAAGGTTGAGGTAGAGAACCCTACCTACTAAGATCAACATCTGGCGAGAAAACCAGCATTTGGCGAGAAAATCGTTCAAGCGTGACGTTCTTCTCGCCAGCACAAACGCGAAGAGGGCTGCCGCAAGGTAGCCCTCTTTTTTTGACAGCATGATGTCAGACCACAATCAGCTAGCACAGCCCATATGTTTTAACACCAACAAATAGGATGTTTTGTTTCTATAGATGCTACAAGGAGGTTCCTAATTTTATTTAACCTCCAAAAATGACCGGTTTCTTTGAAGTCTAGAGTTGCCTTTTGAACAGAAAAGCTTCTTAAAACAGAATTGTCTAATTCACTATCAATCGGACCTGGTAAAGTCATTTTAAAGTTTGACGCACTGTTATTTGGTTCATCGCAAAAAACAACCACCTTATGCGTCTGCTCAAAATCATCAGCTGGAATCTGGCAAAAATGGTCAGCGTAAAATATACGTGAAGGCTTAAGCTGATGGAAATACATTGTGTCTTCTGTAAATCCATAATCAATATATTTGTCACTGTAAAGACAAAAACCGTCATCTACCGCGCAAGAAAAAAGGACTTTATGCGTTTCCTCATCAATGAGCTGATATCCCGGAATCTTTGCATGCTCTTCAATGAATCTATTAAGCTCATCAAGAGTAGGCTGTGCTTTTTCAACAGGATAGAGACCACCATTGCCATCAGGAAGCATGTTATTTAATAACGGATACTTTGATTCACCCTCATCTGAGCTTAAAACAGCGTCGATACTTAATAAGCCGCAAAAATTACCAACTCTTTCAGAACAAATTTCTCCATACTCATGCTCACAGGCACTATCTATCCAATTGAGAAAATCACTCTCTAGGTCTCCATAGCGTTCCCTAAACTGTTCAGAGCTAAGCTCTTTACGCTTTTGATCTAAAAACTTTGAGCTGATGTAGTCTTCATCATCAATGTAAAGGTCTTCAAAAGGTATTGGACCGGGTTTAAGTTTTCCCTCTTCAAAGCACCTGCAACGAACAAAAGCATCAAGGCCCATTACAACTCCTTTCTCTGTTGCAACAAATCTAGATGCTTCCGAAATTTCACATGTCCAACAAAGTGGACACTAAGGGTATTTTTGCTTTGAGCAACTCTTCGAATTTGTCCTATCAAAAAGCAAGCCTCCATTTCTTGGCGCTCAAGAAATGGAGGCTGTATCAAACTCAAAAATACCTCTTGTTACTACTAAATAGTTAAAGATAAAAATGACTCCTCTGACATGACTCAAAAGGGTCATTAGCGCTCTATAGAAGA
The DNA here is from genome assembly GCA_916720015.1 of uncultured Atopobium sp. Lineage (GTDB taxonomy): Bacteria > Actinomycetota > Coriobacteriia > Coriobacteriales > Atopobiaceae > Lancefieldella. The sequence goes on from CAKAPZ010000014.1 coordinate 10,937, forward strand.
AATTCTATTCGTGCTTACGCCTGCGGATAAAACCTGCAGCAGCAAGAATAGATCCTGCGCTTGCTAAAAGACCGGTAGCTGATACAGCATCACCAGTTTCTGGAAGTACAGATTTTTTTGAACGACGTCCAGAAGAAGCCTGCTCCTGCACAGCGCCATTTGATTGCTCCTGTGCATTCTGTCCTTGAGTCTCGGAATCTGCAGGAGTTGATGGGTCTGTAGGAGTAGTTGGTGTTGCTGGTGTTGCTGGTGTTGCTGGTGTTGCTGGTATTGCTGGTGTTGCTGGTGTTGCTGGTGTTGCAGTATTTGGTCTCCAAATAGCATAGAGAGTATAGATTTCATCAGTCTTACTTGGAAGCGCACCATTAGTAGTGTGACCTGGAATATGCTCTGCATCACGAATACTTATTGGTGATGTTAGCGTGCTGGCTGGAGCAGTAATATCGTTTTTATTTCTCGAAAAACCAACAAGAGTATAGCCGTCACGAACTACTTTACTAACAGCCTGAACGTTGTGCATCTCTGCTGGAAGATAGTCATGGCGCTCAAGCATAGTAGAAACGCCACCCTCAAAATGGCCACCGTTTGCATCAATCACAAGACGATACTGAACATCGTCATTGCCGTCTTTTGGCTGCCAGACTGCATGGAAAGTCAGTCCATTAATGTACTGGAGTTCAAACAACTCGCCAGGTTCCATCACAGTACCGTCATCTGCCACCCATTTAACAATTGCATGACCGTCTGGGTCAGTTAGACCAGAAGGAGTGTATGCATGTCCCTCAAAATCTCCAACAACCTTATAGCCTTGAAGAGATACCTCAGATACAAACTGGACTGCCATTTCGTCATCAGGAACATCCTGTCGTACTGGAGGTATATTGCCCTGTGTAAAGGTAAAAGAGCTTTCAGTTGGAATTGATGCTACTGATGTTAAGGTAGTAGTAGCAGTATTTGATGAAGTCTCAGCAAATACAGGAGTTACTACAGCAATAAGTGATGCAGTTGCAATAGTTGCTGCTGTCACACAAACAGCAATGCGCCTTTTTGTTTCTTCACGAATAAACGTTGACACACCCGTTCCTTTCTATTAGAGCAAATCTCCTGCTCTTATCTATCTTCTATGGTTTGCTTATATTGCAAACGATTACACGCAGATACCAATTCACAAGTTATTTATGCATCTAATTACTAATTCTAGTACCTCATGACAATTAATTATTTTTTTAGTATATATACCTAATGTGAAAATATATGTATTCACCTAATTCACATATTTGTTCAAATTACAAATATGTCTAACTGCTCTGTATTAAAATGAATATATTCATAAATTTAAAATCACTTTAACCATGGATTTGGTGTCCACTCAATGGAACTTATCGATAAGCGATATAACGGAAACATCCACGTTGGCGTTAATGATGATGTCTTCTATCTCAATGCGTTCTTCCCTCTTCCAAAGCAGGGTAACTAAAATCACTTAATTACAAAAGAGAGCCGCCTTATAGCGACTCTCTCGAATTGATTACTAGCGATAACGGCAAACTTACTGCAGGCTAAAAGTCTGGGCAGCAAGTTTGTCTTTACCAAAGAGCGGATACACCTCTACCTCAACATCGGACGAGCTAATGAGCTTGTATGCCTGTTCAACATCAAGGCTTGTGCCAGTCTTAATCTTTGTCATAGTGCTTTCCCAATTAACATCACTGGAAACAGCATTTTCAAGTTGCTGACCGTCCTGATACGCTTCTACGCGCACTGAACTCATAAATGCAGCTGTCTCATCAGAGTTGTTTGTAAAACTGAACGTGATCTTTGCTGCTGGGTCACCGTTGTAATCAGCGATTTGTGTGAGAGCACCAATGGTCACCTCATACTTTTCTGGCTGCTTCTCCTCTGACTTCTTTGGCTCTTCCTTCTGCGCATCAGAAGTAGATGTGGATGTTGTGCCGCTGTTTCCGCAACCCGCCAAGCCAAGAGCGAACAAACTAGAAGCACCTGCATAAATGAACTCGCGACGTGTTAAAGACATAATTCCTCCTATGTTTGATGTGTCTTTTGCCTGTTAAACGCCTTTTCGAACAAGAACACTTACTACAGTGCAGATAGTAGTCATTGAAA
>CAKAPZ010000015.1 GCA_916720015.1 uncultured Atopobium sp.
CTCGCCCTAAAGGTAAACAAAAAAATGCGGCCAGAAACATAAAGCTTCTGACCGCAAAAATTCTGTATATCGCGTCTAGTTAGCAGCCAACAGACACAAGATCGTGTGTGGACTGAGTAAAGACGTCATAGCCGTCCTCGGTAACAACACCAAAGTCCTCAAGGCGGATACCAAACTTGCCAGGCAGGTAAATGCCAGGCTCATCGGTAACAACAGAACCTGCTGCAATTACCTTGTTCCAACGAGGATTGAAGAATGGGCGCTCGTGAATCTCAACGCCAACACCGTGACCAAGGCCGTGACCAAAGTACTCGCCGTAACCAGCCTCAGAGATAACCTTAACTGCAAGGTTGTGGATGTCAGAACCAGTTACGCCTGCGTGGATAGCTGCAGCACAAGTCTCATTTGCCTTGCGAACAACGTCAAAGACGTGCTGCTGCTCCTCGGAAGGTGCACCAACAACAACGGTACGGGTCATGTCTGAGTGGTAATCCAGGTAGCCTGCACCGTAGTCCATAACAATCATGTCGCCTGTCTGAACCACGCGCTCGCCTGGCTGTGCGTGAGGATTAGCGCCATTAGGGCCAGAAGCAATGATGGAATCAAAGGAGAGAGCATCTGCGCCGTTAGAGAGCATATAGTTCTCAAGCTCAGCACGAATCTGCTGCTCAGTGAGGCCTGGCTTGATGTACTCGCAGATGTGGAGGAATGCCTTATCAGTGATTGACTGAGCATGCTTCATAAGCTCAATTTCTGCTGGGTCTTTAACAATACGCAGCTCAGCAATATCGCCATGCATACGTGGAAGTAGAGCAGCAATAGAGTGATCACGCAATGCCTGCTCAAGGCCATCAAAGAAAGCAAGATCAACAGTGTCCTCAATAGCAACTACACGAGCACGAGCCTTAGCAACATGTGCAGCAACCCACTCGGTAGGAGTAGTGACCTCCTGGTCAAACTTCCATGGAGAGTCAGCACCAAGACGCTCCAGGAATGTGTTGTAGTAACGAGAGTCAGTGTGCATGAAGAGCTCATCCTGCGTAATAAATGCAGTATGTGCCTGCTCAAAGTCAAAGACACGCTCAGCGTCAGTCAACCAACGAAGATCTGGGTTGTGACGTAGAACAACAGCGTCATAACCCCTCTGAGCCATTACCTCGCGAAAGCGCGCAACGCGCTTTGCTGCTGCCTGTAAATCTGCCATTTCAAATCCCTTCTCGAGATGTTTACAACAAAGAGTTGCATCTTGTGGAGTCGCCTCAGCAAACAGGCTCCTTACTGCAAGATGCGGCACTTTAATGCGAAGCGTGAGCCTCACACCAAGCGCGGGCATGCTCGGCGAGAAGTTCCTCGTCGACCGATGCTAATCTTACCCTTCCAATAGACATTGGAATCGGCAACATAAAACGATTAGTAGAACGGAAACATTCTTGTTTGAGAGCTTCGATAAGCTGCTCAGAAGTAATGTCGCAGGTGACAAAACCAATATTCAAACGCTCAAGAATCTCGTCTTGGGCAAGCATATCGTCAAAAGAAAGTGCCTCTTTAGCTACTGCAATTCTTGCCGAGAAACGCAGTGCGTCTGCATAAAGTGCAGAAAGAGGCTGATCAGCTGGGATGAGAGGACGAAGTGCCTCCACAAAAACCCAGCCGTAAGGAACAGACTGCTGAATAGCAATGGCGGAAGAATCAGAGAGACGGCCACGGGTCTTAGTAGACTCTGCCAGCTGCTCTGCAACTATATCGGCAACTCCAGAGGAGAGGTTATCTGCTCTATCCCAAATGCGGCCAAACTCCGCCTCGTTATCAGACATAGCCGTTGCAACCATACATACCTGGGCAACCTTAGCGTTGTCATCGCAAAGGTCCATAGCCTCAAGATCTGCAAAGCAGAAACGAGCGCAAGGCTTAGTGGTAACAAGACGCTGATGTTCAGCGTCAGTATCAAGCGCGCGAGGAGTAATAGACGAGACAATAACTGCTGCTAAATCAAGCGGAACAGTAGCAAGGGAGACTCCCCCACACCACTTGTTTGCTACGTGGTTAGCAAGAGAAATGACGCCCTCATGACCCACGGCAACTACTAAATCATCAGCTGTCAGGTGCATTTCTGCCAAAGCAGACAATACCTGTGCCTCAGTTGCCACGGTAGTTGCTACCTTGCCATCTTCTACATCTACACGTGTGACGAGAAAACCAATGGTAGTGAGGTCTCTACGCAGAAGCTCAGCAAGGTCTTCGTTTGCCTGATTGCTGACAAGTAAAGCACAGCGATGGGGTCTTCCCACTGCGGTTCTGAGCTCAGTACCAAAGTTTGAAAGAACGCCTGCACCAGAACGAAGTGCAATAGAGCCACCAGGAATAGAAACCCACTGTTTAATCTGAACAGGTGGCAATTCCTCTTCAAGCTCAGCCTGAACATTGTCACTCATAGAAGACCTCTTTCCCAAAGCAGCTTGCCAGAATCAATGGCTACCTGCTCAAACGTTTTCTCACGAATATCAATAGTAATATCAGCAGCGGCCTCATAACGCGGGCGCAGGCGTCTATAAAGCTGAGTGGCGTTTTCAAAGCTTCCCAGATCGGGACGCCTATCAGTGCGCTGAATTTGGCGAAGCGAGTCAGAAAGATCGCCGTCGAGAAACACAATGACTCCCATCTCACGCATAAGCGCAAGATTGACGTCCTTCTCGACAATTCCACCGCCACAGCTTACGAGCAGTGACTTCTTAGACTTAAGCGTGTGCAAAACCTCAGTTTCTGCCTGCCTAAAAAGCTCTTCACCGTCATCTTCGTAGATTTCTGCCAGTGATTTACCTGCTATACGCTCTGCTAGGCGATCGGTGTCAACATAACGACGGTGAAACAGCTCGCCCAAATTACGTGCGAGTGTGGACTTTCCGGCACCCAGAAAGCCTACAAAAAAGATATGATCACAGCCCTCATGTACAACGTATCTTGAATCGCGAAGCTCCATACTCCTCCAGCCTTTCAAGATGATTCTATCATCGAGTTGGAGCAAGTAAACTAAAGCCGTCTTGTTATGACGTAAAAGTTACATTTTTTAAAATGCGGCGCTCGGCATGACGAATGATATTGGTGTACCAAAGATCTTCAGTTGACTGCGGCTTTACCAAAATAGTTGCAACACCAGCCAAATTACCAGCAATTACATCGGTAAAAATCTGATCTCCCACCATCACAGTTTGCTCTTTAGTTGCCGAGAAACGCTTCATAGCTGCAGTTAAAGCGCGAGGCAGTGGCTTACAGGCAAAACCTTCTCCCTCAATTCCCAGCTCATGAGCGCTACGCTGAACCTCATCGAAATGAATGTTATTTGAGATAAGACAAAGCATGAGACCAGCCGCATGAGCCTTCTCAAACCAAGCAGATACCTCTGGCGGCACAACTTTAGTGTCTCGAGGCACGCAGGTATTATCGCGATCTAAGAGCACAAGCTTAATCCCCTGCTGAACAAGATTCTCTATAGAGATATGCTCAACAGCAGAAACGTATTGTGTTGCTTTAATCAAGCTCATAGACACCAACTATTGCTTGCTTGCGGCTTCACGCTCGCGTGCGTTTTCAATAGCCTGCTGATGCTCGTCATAGGTCTCAGAGAAGACGTGCTCATCCGAGGTAATCCAGAAGTAGTAATAATTGGTTGCTGCTGGATCCATAGCCGCCTTAATAGAGGCATAACCTGGGGAGCAAATAGGCGTAGGAGTCAAACCCTTAAACGCATATGTGTTATAGGGATCGCTTGTCATTGAGCTAAGCTCTTCTGCAGTAGCTTCCCTACCCAGAGAATATGCAAGGGTAGCGTCACTTTGCAGATACATATCATCGTACAGACGGTTGTAGAAGACAGATGCAACCTTAGGACGGTCATCATCAGTCAGGGCTTCTCGCTCAATAATCGATGCCATGATAATGATTTGCTCGTTAGTAAGATTCAAGTTGTAACGCTTGTTGAGCGTAATGCGAGCAGCGTCCAGGTTAAGATCAGCTGTCTCTGTCTCAAACTGATCAAGCATGGCACGGATGACCGTATCGGCAGTTACATTGCTTTCTGTAAAGGTATAGGTCTTGGGGAACAAGTAGCCCTCAAGGGAATCGTTAGCGTCTACCGCGCCAGCAAGGAACGGATAGTCAGCAACATAATTGGATGCTTTTGCCTGATTCAAGAAATCATCGCGAGAAATACCAAAGTAGTCCTGAACCAAATCCGCAACCTGAGAAACGGTATAACCTTCTGGTACGACAAAGCCACTACCAGGAGCATTAGGGCCAGAAATAAGCAGATGAACGATGTCTGCTGGCTTTGTACCAGTGGTAATAACATAGATACCGCTCTTAATTTTCTGCTCAGCATCCTGACGCTTTACCTGGTTTAAGAACTCGCTCTTAGTTGCAATAATCTTGTTCTCAAAAAGAATCTTTGCGACTTCCTGCGCACCAGCACCATCTGGAATAGTAATGGTAACTTGCTGACCTGCGGTGATTTCTTGCGTATCGGAATTAGCACGAGAAAGCTCTGGAAGCGCCACTTTCCATACAAAGATGCCAAGAGCCGCAACCATGATAAAAGCAATAAGTGCGGCAAAAATACGAGAACGCTTTGAAGCCTTCTTATCTCTATGCTTTACCTGCTTGTTCTTTGCCATATGAGTGACTTGAGCGCTTCTTGAAGAAAGCTTGCCACCGGTAAGTGCAGGTAGCGATCCAGTAGCCTCAACAGATGGCTGAGTGATCTGTTCCTGCTGAGTCTGCTCTTCCTGAACCTGTCCCTCTGGAACAGGAGAAGAAAAATGTGCGCCTTGACGACGCGGAGAAGAACCATTTGATAGGGTGGGCATTTAGTCTCCCTTATTCATCTGTGCATCAAGCCATGATTGCAAAAAGAGCGAAGCAGCAACCATGTCAACTTTTCCACGCATGGCTTTTTCAGATAAACCTTGCGCTCGAAGAATCTTCTTTGCTTCCGCAGAAGAAAGTCTTTCGTCAGTAAATTCTAATGGAAGTTGGCAGTTCTTCGCAATTTGCTCAGCTTGAGCGGTAATTTTTTGGGCCTGTGGTCCATCTTCGCCGGCAAGCGTCTTAGGACGACCGCACAAAAGCAGTTCTGGCTCCCAATCTTCAAGCACAGCCTTAAACGTTCGTGCATGTGAGAGCACCTCTTGCGCAGGTAGCACGCAAACAGGTGAAGCAATAGCACCATCGGGGTCACTTACAGCAACCCCGATGCGAACTTCACCAATATCTAAAGCTAAAACGCGCAAACGTTACGCACCAAGCTTTGTTTTTGCAGCCTCAAGCGCAGCATTAATTCCTGCAGCATTTGAGCCACCTGCCTGCGCCATTGCTGGCTTACCGCCACCACGGCCACCAACAAGCTCTGCAATCTCTTTTACAATGTCTCCTGCCGAGAAACCCGCTGCAACTGCAGAATCAGTGGCACCTGCAAGCAGGGAAACCTTACCGTCAGCGGTTGCGGATGCAATGACGCAAGCAACAGGCTGGCCGTCAGATGCATCGCGGATGCCGTCCCATGCGGAGCGGAGTTCTTTGCCAGAAAGGCCCTCAAGCTTAGCAATTACGCAGCTATAGCCATTAAGCTGAACAGCAGACTTAAGTGCTTCTGCTACCTGGTTGCTGCCTGCTCCGGTAAGAGCGGCCTCAAGCTTATGGTTTGCAGTGCGAAGATCTTGCTGCAGCTGCTCAACGCGGTCTGCAACAGCTGAAGGACGAACCTTCAGAGCTGCGGCAACCTCATCAAGTTGAGCCAGGCGCTCATCAACGTACTCGATAGCGCCCATAGAAGTTACAGCCTCAATACGCCTTGAGTTAGAACCAACGGAGCTCTCAGAAATAATCTTGAAGAGGCCAAGGTCTGCAGTGTTCCGTGCATGGGTACCACCGCAAAGCTCACGAGAGAATGGAGTGTCTTCTGCACCAGCAGAGACAACGCGTACGACATCACCGTACTTCTCGCCAAAGAGTGCAACAGCACCAGCGGCCTTTGCATCCTCAATGCTCATAATCTGAGTAACAACAGGCTTAGCAGCAAAGATTTCTGCGTTTACCATGCCCTCAATGCGATCAAGCTCATCTTTGGTAAGAGCCTCAAAGTGCGTAAAGTCAAAGCGCATACGATCTGGAGCAACAAGAGAACCAGCCTGGTTCACGTGGTCACCCAAAACCTTCTTAAGTGCAGCGTCAAGCAGGTGAGTTGCGGTGTGGTTGCGACGGATAAGCTCACGACGACCAGCGTCGATAGTTGCGGAGACAGAGTCACCAACAGAGATGGTACCCTCCTCTACCACGCCAACATGGGACTCAAGGCCGCCGTCACGGTGCTTGGTATCAGTGACGTGAACGTAGAGACCAGGAGCTGTCAGCTTGCCGGTATCACCAACCTGGCCGCCCATCTCTGCATAGAAAGGCGTACGGTCAAGTACAACCTCAACCTCAGAGCCAGCAGAAGCGGACTCAACCTCCTGTCCATCCTGAACAAGAGCAACAACACGAACTCCGGAGAGCTCGTTGTTGTCGTAGCCGTCAAAGACGGTCTCATCAAGGCGGTCAGAGAGTGCAACCCAAATGCTCTGAGCGTTACCCCAGGCATCGCGGTTAGCAGACTTACGAGCGCGCTCACGCTGCTCAGTCATTGCAGCATCAAAGGCGTCCATGTCAACAACGTGACCTGCATTTGCAGCAATCTCACGAGTAAGATCAATAGGGAATCCGTAGGTGTCGTGCAGAAGGAATGCAACCTCACCGGAAAGCTGTGCGCCATCCTCTAGCTGCTCAAGCTCTGCAGTGAGTTTAGACTCGCCTGCGTCAAGCGTAGCGCCAAAGCGCTCCTCTTCTGCAGTCAGAATGCCGTCGATAAGAGCGCTCTTCTCGACAAGCTCTGGATACTCTGCGCCAAGCAAAACAGCAACCTCATGTGCATACTCTGCCATGAAGGTGCCCTGAATGCCCAATAAGCGGCCGTGGTAGACAGCGCGACGGAGCAGGCGGCGAAGAATGTAGCTTCTACCCTCGTTACCAGGAAGAATGCCGTCGCCAATCATAAAGGTTACTGCACGAGAGTGGTCTGCAAGGATACGCAGGCTGCGGTCAATCTCATCAGTTGAGTGATACTTCTTACCAGAGAGTTTCTCGCCCAAAGAGATGAGGGTACGCATGATGTCACCCTCGTAATTGGTGCCCTCATGCTGCATGATGGCTGCGATACGCTCAAGGCCCATGCCGGTATCGATGTTGCGGTGAGGAAGCTCAGGTAGAGAACCATCTTCCTGGCGATCAAACTGAGTAAAGACGAGGTTCCAGAACTCAAGGTAACGGTCACCGTCGTCTCCAGGAGCCTCTCCCTCAAACTCAGGACCCTGGTCAAAGTAAATCTCAGAGCAAGGACCACAAGGACCAGTTGGACCAGCTGCCCAGAAGTTGTCCTCCTCGCCTAGACGGGTGATGTGATCTTCTGCTACGCCAAGAGACTTCCAAATCTCAATTGCCTCATCGTCGTCAGTAAAAACAGTAAAGTACAGGCGATCAAGAGGCAGGCCAAGGTGCTCTGGAGAAGAAATAAACTCCATCGCCCAGGTGCATGCATCGCGCTTGGTGTAACCACCAAAGGAGAAGTTACCCAGCATCTCGAAGAATGAGAGATGGCGAGAGTCGCCAATGTTGTCAATATCGTTAGTACGAAGGCACTTCTGGCAGGAAGTGGTGCCAATCTCCTTCATAGTCTTGATGCCCTGGTAATACTCCTTGAACTGGTTCATGCCAGCATTAGCAAGAAGCAGTGAAGGGTCAGAAGGGACCAGAGATGAAGAAGGATAGCGCTTGCAACCCTTGCTCTCAAAGAAGCTTAGGAAGTCATCACGAATCTCTGCTGTTGTCATTGTTTTATAGTCAGCCATAAAGTACTTCTCCGTATTCAAATAACTACTCTTTTGTACTGTCTGAGTCTACCGCATCTGACGATGGTTTATCTGGTTCCTTAGTAACTTCTTGAGTATTCCTAAAAAGTAACTGAGAAAAATCATGACCAAGAATCTTTGGCGCAGGAATTGGCGACTTGCTGCGCACATGAGCCGTAGTGTCTTGATCAACAAGACGCGACTCCTCAAAGAACTTTGGATCGTCTAGAGCGTCATATTCTGGAAGGATGGCGCCTGTCTCATCCACATACTGCGTAGAATTAAAAAGTGCGCCATTTGGCGAGACAATCTGTCTACCTGAATACTTCTCAAAGAAGTACACAAAAATACCTCTTAGAGCTGCAGTCAAAGGAATAGCAAGAATAGTTCCAACCACTCCGCCAAGAGCACTACCAATAACAATGCCGACGAGCGAAAGGCCCGGATGGACTTTGACGCTGGTTGCCATAACCAAAGGTGAGAGCACGTTATCAACAACGTTTTGAGCAACCATCAAGATAACAATGGTCCACACGGTCATGATGGGGTCTACCAAAATGCTCAGAATCAGAGCAATACCTGCCGAGAAAACCGGTCCAACTACAGGAATAATGTGGAAGATTCCTGTGACCATACCAATGAGAGCAGCATAAGGGTTGCCTAAAATCAAACAACCAAAGTACACAAGAACACCATTAACCGCAGAGGTAATGATAGTTCCACGCATATAGCCACTGGTAGATCTACTCAAGATTGCAAGAATAAGCCTAAACTCATTCTCTTTTTGAGGACCAGCAATAATGGCCATCTCACGAACAATAACGGGATAATCTTTAGCCAACCAATACGCAAGTACTAGACCCAAGAAGAAGACCATAAGCTGGTTTGCCATAGAAGAGATGTTGCCTAAAGCAGATGTGGAAAGCCAGCTCAAAATACCAGAAGCAACTGATATTCCAATACTTGATGCCTGTTCAATTACAAGTTCTACCGTCTGTCTAACAGCGGGGTTGCTCTGAGTGTCAAAGTTCTGCCAAAACTCCCTTGCCATTGCTCCTATCTGACTTGCATACGAAGGAGCATTTCTGAGCAGCGTAGTAAGCTCAAATACCAATGGCTGGGCAATGAGAATAAGAAATCCTACTAGCACGATGAGCGTAAGAACAAGAGCTATAAGAGCAGAGATGCTACGTGGCACTCCCCTGTCTTCAAGCCAATTGGTAACAGGACTACAGACAAACGCAACAATAGCGCCAATGGCTAGCAGCTCAACAGCCTGTCCCAGGATACCAAGAACATGCAGTGCAAGTGCAAACAACGCAGCCAGACCAATGACTGTCCACACCATTAAGCCACGCTGTTTCCATCTCTGAACTGGATCGGAAAAATTTTGATGCTTTTGATCCATTAACGATTCACGCTTTCTGGGTCAATCTTTTCTTGAATACGCTTTAAGGTGCGACGAAGCAGCCTTGAAACCTGCACCTGAGAGATGTTGAGTTTCTCTGCAATCTCTACCTGGGTAAGACCTTCAACAAAACGCATACGAATAATCTCTTGTTCTCGTGGAGAGAAATCCCTGATAGCCTCTTCAAGAACAATACGGTCATCTGAACCAGCAAGATCTTCATCTTCGGTTACATACTGATCAATGATTGAAGGAGTCTCGTCTCCATCAGCACCAGAGCCTCCTCCCTCAAGAGGAACAGAGCTATAAGCACTGGAAGACTCCATAGCCTCAAGGACCTCTTCAACATTAGTGTCAAGACGCTGGGCAATCTCTTCAATTGAAGGGCTTCTTTGCAGCTCTTTAGTCAAGTCATCAGTAACCTGATTAATCTTGGACGAAAGCTCCTGCAGACGTCGAGGAACACGTACCGACCAGCCCTTATCACGGAAGTGACGCTTAATTTCTCCCATGATGGTTGGCGTTGCATACGTTGTAAATTCAAGACCACGATCAGGCTCAAACCTATCAATTGCTTTGATAAGTCCAATAGTTCCCACCTGAATCAAATCATCAAGGGGTTCTCCACGGTTTTTGAACTTAGAAGCCAAAAAGCGCACGAGGTTTAAGTGACTCACAATGAGCTGGTCTCTTACCTCAGGATCTTTTGTTTCTTTATATTGAGCAAAGAGCTGGCGTGTTCTATCTTTATCCCAGGCCGGGGTACCTTTAGAAGCACGACGAGCAGCTCTTCTTGCGGCTTTCTGCTCTTCTGCAGATGCCTGTACTGCCTCGTTTGCTTCAGGTTTAGGCATGTGCACCGCCAGAAATCTTTACAAGGTGAAGCGTGTAACCGTCGTCACTGAGCTCAAACTGGTCACAAATAGCAGAGAGCAGTAGTTCTACGAGCTCAAGTGGCTGAGAATTATCTGTCTCAGACTCAACTGGATCTTCATCACCCAAATCAAAATCAATAGCCATAGTATTGTCTTCGAGGGTAAACGTAATGTCTACAGAGTCTTTCTGAGTGCCACAAGCAAAGACAAAGCCCTCTTCTGCGGCCATTTTGACATCTTCGAGTTCATCAACGTTCATCTTGCACAAAACAGCAAGATTAGCAGCCATCATTCTGACTGAACGAGCAAATGTTGGATCTGCTGGAGCGGAAAGCTCAACAATTTTTTGTGCCATTACAATCTACTCCTCAGTCTTCTGAGAAGGCTCAGAACCATACTCGATATAGAACTGCTCAGTGCGAGCAGGCTTAGAATGCTTTGGCTTATCCTGAGAAAGCAAGGGAAGCTCTTCAAGGTACTCTTGAGCACGTTGTGCGCTCTGCTGAGCAGTTGCGGTTGCACCACTCAAGCGAGCCTGAGCAGCCTCAGCAAGCTTGGAAGGATTCAAAGATCCACCGAGGCCAGTTCCCAGCTTTGAAACAGACTCAACAACACCTGTTACCGCATCACTTGCAGCTTTGCTGACAGTGGCGGTTACAGCAGATGCTGCACCAGAAACGGTAGCTACGTCACCAAGAACTACGTTGAGGCTCTCAAGAGAGGTATTAGCGTTCTCTGCAGCCTCATCAACCTTCTGCATAAGTGCAGGCAGCTGCTTAACAGTTGGATCAAGCTCATCAACCATGCCATCAATCTTTGAAATAACAGGCTGAATCTGCTCAATGGTGTTGTTAGCTGAGAGCGTAATCTCAGTAATTGACTTTCTTGTTGTTCTTAGGGTCAGAGCAACCTCGACAATAGCCCAAACACCAGCTACGGCTAAGACTACAAGGGCAATCTGTAAGTAATCCATCTATGCCATCCCTCAAAGCTAACGGTTACAGTTCTTTCTATTCTACCCGAGGAGCGACTTCTTAATGCTCCCACTTAACTAATTCAAAATCCTAAGCTTCCTCGTGACGATCACGCTCTGTAGCTGCAATTCTCCACGCTTCCCAACCTCTTGGAGATGGCGAGAAGAACGCACCACGTTCAAGTCCCTCTGGAAGATAACGCTGCTCAATCCACCCGCCAGGATAATTGTGAGGATAGAGGTAGTTGCCGTACTCTTCAGAACCAGGGCGTGTGCGGTCTCTTAAGTAACTTGGAACTTCTCGCCTTGGACCTGTTCTTACCTCGTGAAGGGCAGCGTCAATACCTGCTTCTGCAGCATTAGACTTTGGAGCCAGTGCCATATAAATAACTGCTTGGGCAAGGTTAATTCTGCACTCAGGGTAACCAATGACCTCGGCTGACCTAAACGCTGCATGTGCAATAAGCAGCGCTTGCGGGTCAGCATTGCCTATGTCCTCTGAAGCCAAAATCATAATGCGACGAGTAATAAATTTAGGATCTTCACCTGCATCAATCATGCGCGCAAGCCAATACAGCGCTGCATCAGGGTCTGAGCCTCGCATGGACTTAATAAACGCAGAGATAATGTCATAGTGCATATCCCCTGCTTTATCGTAGGGAAGTCCGCGACGAGGATTTGCCTCAAGAACGTTCTGCTTGGTAATAACAAGCGGCTCAGATGCTTTGCCATCAGCAGATTCTGGAACGTCAACCATCTGAGAAGCAAGCTCAAGAGAGGTTAAAGCTGCACGACCATCTCCGCCCGCAAGTGTCACAATCTCTTTGCGAGCATCTTCTTCCAAGACAAATGCGCCAGCCAGACCGTCTTCTGACTCAAGTGCTCGCTGAATAAGTTCATCGATTGCTGCATCTGACAATGCATGCAGCTCCACTACACGTGAACGAGAAATCAGGGCGCTATTGACCTCAAAGTAAGGGTTTTCTGTAGTAGCGCCAATAAGAACAACAATTCTATCTTCTACCGCGTGAAGCAGAGCGTCCTGCTGAGAGCGTGTAAAGCGATGAATCTCATCGATGAACAGAATGGTTCTTCTACCTGCTGTTAAAAGCCTTGACTCTGCAGCCTCAATCTCTCTGCGAAGGTCTTTAACAGTACCCGTAATTGCGGATACTTCCACAAACTCTGCGTGCGTTGTATGAGCGATGATGCGCGCAAGCGTGGTTTTACCGGTACCGGCCGGGCCGTACAACAAGACAGACGAGAGTGTATCGTGCTCGATGGCCTTACGCAGCCATGAGCCTGGACCAACCGCATCTTCCTGACCCACGTATCCATCAAGCGTGGTAGGACGCATGCGAGCTGCAAGTGGTGCATTAGCTTTTTTAGCGGCACGTTCCATGCCAGAAAATAAAGTATCCATGCAGCTATTTTACCCCGTCTCAAACATAAAAGCTTGGCGAGAAACCCGCTCAACACAAATGCTCTTTAAGTGGCCCAACTATTGCACTTTGACCGACCCCAGTCTTACGCACGTACCCCTTCTGCAAAGTAACTTCTCTTTGGAAAGAGCTCCTGGGCTTCTGGAAAGAGTGCTTCACAGGTAGCCACAAAGTAGTCATCGGTCATTGCGGAAATAAAATCAACAACAGTACGATGCACGTCACTCTTCCAGTCATACGTATGGCCGTACCTAGAA